>NZ_JARUXD010000013.1:0-64960 GCF_030433875.1 Curtobacterium sp. PsM8
CGGGCGGGCGGGGGGGGGGGCCCCCCCCCCCCCCCGCCGCCCGCCCCCCCCCCCCCCCGCCCGGGCCCCCCCCCCCCCGGGCGGGCCGGCCCCCCCCGTCCGTCGTGTGCGCGGCCGGGCCCGTGTCAGGCGTCGCGCTGTGCCCGGCGGAGGGTGAGGACCTCCGGGCCCTGCTCGGTCACCGCGACCGTGTGCTCGACGTGCGCCGCGCGCGAGCCGTCGACGCTGCGGAGGGTCCACCCGTCCTCGTCCTGGTAGAGCTCGTCCGTGCCCTGCATGAGCCACGGCTCGATCGCGACGACCAGTCCGGGGCGGAGCTTCAGGCCGCGGCCCGGGCGACCGTCGTTCGGGACGTGCGGGTCGCCGTGCATCGTGTGTCCGACGCCGTGTCCACCGAACTGCAGGTTCACGTCGTAGCCGGCGCCACGGGCCACCGAGCCGATCGCGGCCGAGACGTCACCGAGCTTGTTGCCGGGAGCCGCCTGGGCGATGCCCGAAGCCAGGCACTGCTCGACGGTCGCGATGAGTCGCTGGTCCTCGTCGCGCGGGGTGCCGACCTGGACCGTGACGGCGGAGTCCGCCACCCAGCCGTCGACGCTCGCGGCGAAGTCCAGGCTGACCAGGTCGCCGTCCTGCAGGACGAGGTCGTACGGCAGCCCGTGCAGCGCGGCGTCGTTCACCGAGGTGCAGAGGTTCTTGCCGAAGGGGGACTTCCCGAACGACGGGTGGTAGTCGACGTAGCAGCTCTCCGCCCCGCGCTCGGCGATCATGCGTGCGGCGACGCGGTCGAGGTCGAGCAGGTTCACGCCGACGTCGACGGTCTCGAGCAGGGCGTCCAGGACGTCAGCGACGAAACGGCCGGCGACACGCAGTCCGTCGAGTTCGGCGGGGGTGCGGAGTTCGATCATGGGACCATCCTGCCGGTTGGCCGCAGTGCACTTGTTGTGGCATGATGATCGATCGTGCCCTGGCTGGACTCTGCCACGGGGGAGTCGCCGACACCGGGCACGTCTCGTTCTTTCCGAATTCGATCCGCGGCGACCCGTGTGCGTCCGCAGGAAGTGACACCATCATGCAGCTCCTCGACCACGTGACCGCCGGTGCCCTGCGCACCGACCACCCTGACTTCCGCCCCGGCGACACCGTCAAGGTCCACGTCAACATCGTCGAAGGCACGCGCTCGCGTATCCAGGTCTTCCAGGGCGTCGTCATCGGCCGCCAGGGCCACGGCATCGGCGAGACCTTCACGGTCCGCAAGGTGAGCTTCCAGGTCGGTGTCGAGCGCATGTTCCCCGTGCACTCCCCGATCATCGACCACGTCGAGATCGTCACTCGCGGTGACGTCCGTCGCGCGAAGCTCTACTACCTCCGCGAACTCCGCGGCAAGGCAGCCCGTCGCAAGATCAAGGAGAAGCGCGACAACTGATCGCCTTCACAGGGAGCGCCGGGAAGCCGGTTCCTCTGCGAGCCCCTCGTCCATGTACGGTTGTGCATCGGCGGGGGGCTCGTCCGTTCCTGGAGCCCGTCGCCACCGGGGCAGGAGCATCTCGGAAGCACTTCCGGGAACAGGTCGACGAGAGCGGAAATGACGGACACGACAGAGGGTGAAGCCCGTCGGCCACGAACGGCGAAGAAGCCGCGCAACGGGGTCCTGACGTTCCTGCGCGACCTCGTCATCATCTTCATCGCGGCACTGCTGGTGTCGTTCCTGGTGAAGACGTTCCTGATCCGCTCGTTCTACATCCCGTCCGAGTCGATGCAGAACACCCTGCAGGTGAACGACCGCGTCATCGTCAACGAACTCGTCCCCGGCGCCGTCAAGCTCAAGCGCGGCGACGTCGTGGTCTTCAAGGACCCGGGCGGGTGGCTCACCGGTGAGACCCTGCCGAACGTCCAGCCGACGACGCCGATCGGCAAGGCCGCGGACTGGCTGCTCACCCAGGTCGGTCTCGGCACCGGCGACAGCGACGACCACCTGATCAAGCGCGTGATCGGCCTGCCGGGCGACAAGGTGAGCTGCTGCAACGACCTCGGACAGATGTCGGTCAACGGGGTCCCGCTGACCGAGCCGTACCTGAAGCTGCCCGCGGGTGACACCCGTGCGTCGCAGACACCGTTCTCCGTCACCGTGCCGAAGGGCACCATCTGGGTGATGGGTGACAACCGCGACAACTCGCGCGACTCCCGCTACAACGGTGACACCCCGTCGAAGGGCTTCGTGCCGCTGTCCGACGTCACCGGCCGGGCCTTCGTGATCTCGTGGCCGACCAACCGCTGGACCTGGCTCGACGACCACCCCGAGGTCTTCGCCGGGGTGGAGCAGCGGGACAAGTGACCCCGGTCCGGCCCTCACTGCGGCTCGAGAAGTCGCTGCTCGCCGCCGGGCGGGTCACCGTGATCGGCGTCGACGAGGTCGGGCGTGGCGCGATCGCCGGCCCGGTCGGGGTCGGGGTCGCCGCCGTCACCCTCGACGTCCGTCGGGTGCCGCCGGGCCTCGCCGACTCGAAGCTCCTCACCCAGGCGCGGCGGGAGGCACTGGTCCCCGTCGTGACGCGCTGGGCGCGCACCGCGGTGGGGATGGCGTCGGCGCAGGTCGTCGACGAACAGGGCATCGTCGTCGCGCTCGGACTGGCCGGGGCCCGGGCGATCGGGACACTCGTGCAGGACGGTGTCTCGCTCGAGGGCGCCGTGGTGGTGCTCGACGGCTCGTTCGACTGGCTCACCCGCGCGCTGCCGGCCGAACACCGGCCGCTCGACGTCCAGGTGCGGGTGAAGGCCGACCGGGACTGCGCGTCGGTCGCAGCGGCGTCGGTCGTCGCCAAGGTCGCTCGTGACGACCTGATGGTCGCCGCCCACGACGAGGCGCCGCACTACGCCTGGGCGTCGAACAAGGGCTACGGGTCGACGGCGCACTACGACGCGATCCGCATGGTCGGACCGCACGAGCTGCACCGGAAGACCTGGCTGCGCGCGGCGTCGAGTGTCGCGCTGGACGGGTTCGAGGAACTGGACGCCGTCGGCGGGTGAGTGCGGTCCTGCGCCGTTCTCGGCGGTTCTGCGCGGTCGGACGGTCAGGAGGCCGTGGTCGCTCTGGAGTGTCGGTCGCTCTAGACTGAGCGGGCCATGGATGACGAAGAATTCGACGACTACGACCGCGAGGTCGAACTGGCCCTGTACCGCGAGTACCGCGACGTCGTGGGGCAGTTCCGGTACGTGGTCGAGACCGAGCGGCGGTTCTACCTGGCGAACGAGGTCGAACTCGTGCGCCGGGACACCGAGCACGACTTCTACTTCGAATTGACGATGAACGACGTGTGGGTCTGGGACGTCTACCGTTCCGACCGCTTCGTGAAGTCGGTCCGGGTGCTCACGTTCAAGGACGTGAACGTCGAAGAACTCACCGCGCGTGAACTCGAACTGCCGAAGGAACTCGCGCTCGACGAATGAGGCGCGCCGTACAATTCGACCGTTCCGCATTGTGCTGCGATACTCTGAGTTGCAATAACGACTCTGAAGGAGTGCACGATGGCGCAGAAGGTCACTGTCCAGCTCGTCGACGATCTCGACGATTCGCCGATCGCCGCTGGCGATGGCCGAACGGTCGAGTTCGCGTTCGACGGTTCGTCGTACGAGATCGACCTGTCGAACGACAACGTCGACAAGTTCCGGGACGCGATCTCGGACTTCATCGCCGCAGCGCGCAAGACCGCCGGTCGTCGCACCGGTTCGACGGGCAAGAGCCCGTCCGCCCCGAAGCGGGGGAACTCCGAGGAACTCGGGAAGATCCGCGAGTGGGCCAAGGAGAACGGGTACGAGGTCTCTTCCCGCGGCCGTATCTCCACGCAGGTGCAGGAAGCGTACGCAGCCGCACACTGAGCATCCGACCGGCGCATCAGCGCTGATCACGGCACGAGCCGGACATTCCGTGAGGAATTGTCCGGCTTTTGTCATGTGCGGCAACATTTCCGGCCCTTTCCTGCACAGGACGGTCGTTCTGCCCGGTTGTCCCCAGATTGCGGGTACCGGCCCGGTCGTTTCGCTCGGTGATTCATCGTTGTTCCATGACGAATCGTGCAGACCGACCGGACGTCGGCGGCGCTCTTCCCCGACGTGATCCGCGCCGGACGACGGGCAATGTCGGAGAAGACCATGCCGTGGAATGGCTCGAGCGGCACGGCTTCTCGATCATCGACCGCAACTGGCGATGCGCCCGCGGGGAAGTCGACATCGTCGCGCGGGACGGCGACACGATCGTCTTCATCGAGGTGAAGACCCGTACCGGGC
This sequence comes from Curtobacterium sp. PsM8, assembly GCF_030433875.1. Classification (NCBI taxonomy): domain Bacteria; kingdom Bacillati; phylum Actinomycetota; class Actinomycetes; order Micrococcales; family Microbacteriaceae; genus Curtobacterium; species Curtobacterium sp. PsM8. The sequence continues at coordinate 4,285 of NZ_JARUXD010000013.1, forward strand.
AGACGACCGGCCACCCGCTCGAAGCGGTGACGCCCCGGAAGCTCGCACGGATCCGGCAACTCGTCCCCGCCTGGTTCCATGCACACCGCGACCAGACGGCGCGGGCGATCCGGATCGACTGCATTGCGGTGACGATGATCGCGGACCACGTGGCGATCGAGCACGTCGAGGCGCTCGGGTGACCGACATCGGACGGACCTCGGCGGTGGCACTGGTCGGCGTGCAGGGCAGCCTCGTCGAGGTCGAGGCGCATCTCACCAGCCAGCTGCCCGCGTTCAGCATCATCGGGCTGCCGGACACCTCGCTCGGCGAAGCCCGCGAACGGGTCCGGTCCGCGGCGGCGATGGCGGACTGCCCGCTGCCCGCACGGCGGATCACGGTGAACCTCACCCCGGCGAGTGTCCCGAAGCGCGGCTCCGGCTTCGACCTGGCGATCGCGATGGCCGTGCTCGCCGCTGCCGGCACCGCACCCGGGGCCGACCGCAGGGTCGTCTACGTCGGGGAACTCGGGCTCGACGGGCGGGTCCGACCGGTGCCGGGGATCATCCCCGTGGTCCTGGCCGCGCGAGCCGCCGGGATCGGACGGGTCGTGCTGCCGGTGGGCAACCTCACCGAAGCGCGGGCGGTCCCGGGCATCGCACTCACCGCCGTGGACTCGCTCCGCTCCGCCGCGATCGACGCGGGGGCCGATCTCCCCGCGGGCTTCGCCGACCCGGTCCTGCCGCCGCCCGTGCCCGACGACACCCTGCCGTCGCTGGAGCTGGCGGACGTCGTCGGCAACGCGATCGGGGTGCGTGCGGTCATCGCCGCGGCGGCCGGCGGGCACCACGTGCTGTTGCTCGGACCACCGGGCGCCGGCAAGACGATGCTCGCCGAACGCCTGCCCGCACTGCTACCGGACCTCGACCCGGACGCCGCGCTCGAGGTCGCGGCCGTCCGCTCCGTCGCCGGTCACGGGGAGCGCTCGTGGACGCTCCGACCGCCGTGGGAGGCACCGCACCACTCCGCCTCCGCCGCGGCACTGATCGGCGGCGGGACCGGGCAGCTCCGACCGGGAGCGGTGTCACGGGCGACGCGCGGGGTGCTGTTCCTCGACGAGGCGACCGAGTTCCCGCGGGTGGTGCTCGACGCACTCCGGCAGCCCCTCGAAGCCGGCCGCATCACGGTCCACCGCGCCGGGGGATCAGCGGAGTTCCCGGCACGCTGTCAGCTCGTGCTGGCGGCGAACCCGTGCCCGTGCGGCAACGCCGGGTCCACCGGAGGCGCGGGGTGCTCGTGCGTCCCGAGTGCGGTCCGGCGGTACCTCGGTCGGCTGTCCGGACCACTGCTCGACCGCATCGACATCCGGGTCGCCGTCCCGCGGGTGACGACCGGCATGCTCCGGGCCGACGGCGGTGCGACGCCCACCACCGCCGCCGCGCGTCGGACGGTGCTCGAGGCTCGGCAGCGGATGAGTACACGCCTCCAGGGGACCGGGTGGAGCCGGAACGCCGAGGTGACCGGTTCGTGGTTGCGCGAGGAAGGACGTGCGGCCGACGGTGCGACGGACCTGCTCGACCGGGGCCTCGACCTCGGGACGCTGACCATGCGCGGGTGGGACCGGGTGATGCGACTGGCGTGGACGATGGCCGACCTCGACGGTGACGACCGACCGGAGCGGCGGCACGTCGAACGGGCGCTGGCGTTGCGGACCGCGCTGTGAGCGGCACCGGAGCCGGGTGGTCGCCGTCGCACCGAGGCGCTGTCCTTAGCCGGCTGCGTGACTCGGCGGTCCGTTCGACCGGCGGTGACGAGCACGACGAGGTCCTGGCCCGGGTGGCGTGGTCGACCGTCGTCGAGCCGGGGGACTCGGACGCGGGACACCTCGTCGCGCGCCTCGGAGCGTGGCGGTCGATCCGGGCCGTGCTCGATGCCCTCGATACCGGACCGCTCGAGGTGGCGGAGATGCTGGTCGGTGCGGGTGCGGGTGCGGGTGCGGGTGCGGGTGCGGGTGCGGGTGCGGGTGCGGGTGCGCGAGTACGGGGTTCGATGGGGGCTGCTGTTGATGCCTGCGACGAGGACGAGATCCGGCAGCGCCTGGTGGAGTCCGCCGCCACGGCACTCGTCCCGGCACTCGCGCGGTGGCGGCCCCGGCTGCTCCGGCTCGACGTCGACGCCGTGTTGTCGGCAGCGTCAGCCGTCGGGAGCGCCCTCGTCGTGCCCGGCGACCAGGACTGGCCCGCGGGCATCGACGACCTCGGCCCACACGCGCCGCTGGTCCTCTGGCGACGCGGCGCACCGTGCACCGCCGGAAGTCCGGCCGTCGCAGTCGTCGGTTCGCGGGCGAACACGGTCCTCGGTGCCGAGGCCGCCGCCGAGATCACCTCCGCCGCCGCCGATGCCGGCTGTGTCGTGGTCTCCGGGGGCGCGCACGGCATCGACGCCGTCGCGCACCGGGTCGCGATGGCCGCCGGCGCTCCGACGGTCGCCGTGCTCGCCGGCGGGGTCGACCAGCTCTACCCGGCCGCGAACACCGCGCTGCTGCACGCCGTGGCCGAGCACGGCGCCCTGCTCGCCGAGTGTCCACCGGGGACCCGACCGTCGCGCTGGCGGTTCCTCGCCCGGAACCGGCTGATCGCCGCCCTCGCGACCACGACCGTCATCGTCGAGGCCGGAGCCCGCTCCGGGGCACTCAACACCGCGAACCACGCCGGTCAGCTGGGACGGACGGTGTTCGCCGTCCCGGGGCCGTACTCGTCGTCGGCGTCGGTCGGCTGTCACCGGTTGATCGCGGACCGGCGGGCGGAGATCGTGGTGCAACCGCGCGACCCGGCCGAGACGGCAGTGCGACTGTGGGCGGGGGAGCGGATCGTCGCCGGGGCCGAGGTCCCGATCGCCGGCGCGCGGACCGACCCCGAGGTGCTCCGTGTCGTCGACGCCCTGGCCGCGCGGCGCCCGACCCCGCTCGACGAGGTCGCCCGGCGGTCCGGGCTCTCACTCGCCGACACCACCGATGCCCTGGCGCTGGCGGAACTGCAGGGGTTGGTCCAGCAGGGCCCCGGGGGATGGACGACCACGTGAGCCGTACCCTGGCGTCATGCACGACACCGAGGACGACCAGCAGCACGCGGGTGGGACGCTCACGGCCGTCGTCCGGGTGTTCCTCGACCACTGTCGGCACGGCCGCGGCCTCAGCGAACAGACCGTCCGGGCCTACCGTGCCGACCTCGAGGACCTCGTGGCGTTCGCCGCCGAGCGGCAGGTCCTCACGGCCGCGGGACTCACGCTCGAGGTGCTCCGCGACTGGCTCTGGGCGGCGACCGAACGCGGCCTCGCCCGGTCGACCATCGCCCGTCGCAGTGCGTCGGTCCGTGCCTTCACCCGGTGGGCGAGCGAGACCGGTGTGCTGGCCGTCGACCCGGGGGTGCGCCTCCGGGCTCCGAAGGGCGCCGCCCACCTACCCCGCGTCGTGGCGCAGGACCAGGTGCGCGCGATGCTCGACGGGCTCGCCGTCCGTGCCGCCGACGACGACCCGGCGGCGCTCCGCGACCGAGCGGTGGTCGAGCTGCTGTACGCCGCCGGCATCCGCGTGAGTGAACTCGTCGGACTCGACCTCGGTGACGTCGACCGGACCCGCCTGACCGTCCGCGTGCTCGGCAAGGGCGGCAAGGAGCGCGTGGTGCCGTTCGGCGTCCCGGCGCACGACGCTCTCGAGGCGTGGCTCGACCGTGGCCGGGCGGCGCTCGCCGCGGCGGCTGCAGCTGGGAGACCGGGAGCCGCCGCCGCTGTCACTGCCGCGCGTCCCGCCGGCGCGGCCCTGTTCCTCGGCGACCGCGGTGCCCGACTCGGCACCCGGAGCGCGTACCGCATCGTCGCCCGGCTGCTCGAGGCCCTGCCCGGCGAGGGCCCGAGTGGTCCGCACACCTTCCGGCACACCGCGGCGACGCACCTGCTCGACGGGGGAGCGGACCTCCGGGCGGTCCAGGAGCTGCTCGGGCACGCGAGCCTCGGCACGACGCAGATCTACACCCACGTGTCCTCCGCGCGCCTCCGCGAGGTCTACCGCACCGCTCACCCCCGGGCCTGAGCGTCCGGCAGCAGCACCGGCCAGGCGGGTCTCGGCAGGAGCGGCAACGGGTCCACGTACCGGCCGTCGACCCGGGCACCGAGGTGCACGCACGGCTCCGCCACCGGACAGTGACCGCTGCCGACCGTCCCGACCGGGTCGCCTCGTCGGACGAGCGTGCCCGCCGACACCGACGGCAGGACCGGATCGAGGGTGCTCACCAACCCGCCGCCGTGGTCGATCGTCACGACCGGACGGCCCCCGACCTGCCCGGCGAACGCGACGGTGCCGTCCGCCGGAGCCGTCACCGGCGTCCCGGGGCCGGCGGGCACGTCGAGCCCGCGGTGTCCCGGACCGTAGTCGGTCGCCGGTGCTTCCCACGGTCGGATGACGACGCGTGACGGCGTCGGCCACGACCACCGCGCTGGTGCCACGGTGGCGGTGACCTGGGCAGGAGCGGCGGCTGGGTCTGCCACCGCGCCGGACACGGGCAACGTGGTCACCGGCAGTTCCACGCCCGGCAGCGCCGTCAGCGGCAGTTCCACGAACAGCAGCGCCACGACCGGCAGCGCCACGACCGGCAGCGCCACGACCGGCAGCGCCAGGACCGGCAGCGCCCGGAGCGCCGTGAGCATCAGCCTCGCCCGGGCCGACGTCCGCCACGCCCGCCCGCGCCGTCGCCGAGGACGGACCGGCGTCCCGCTGCTCCGCATCCGCCTCGTCCGCATCCACATCGTCCGCATCCACCCGTGCCACATCCACCTGTTCGGCATCCCGACCTCCCAGGGCCCACGTTCCCGTGTCCGACGCAGCCGCGGGGCGGGCCGGAGCCGACCTGTGGGCGGTTCCCCGAGCCTCCCGTCCGGTGCAGGACAGGACCAGCTGGACCACACCTGATGTGCTGACCAGCCGCAGAAGGGGTACTGTCGGGGCCGCTCCGGACACCGCAACGCCGCTCGGACGGCGATCCAGCCGACCGCCGGGGCACCGTGCACCACCCGGCACGGCGGCGGGAATCCAGGAGCATCGTGTCGAACACGACCACCGGACACGGCGAAGACCGTGCGTTCAAGGGGAAGGTCACACTGTTCGCCATCGCGGCGGCAGTCGGTGGCTTCCTCTTCGGTTTCGACTCGTCCGTCATCAACGGCGCCGTCGAGGCCATCAAGGGCGAGTTCGACCTGTCCGAGGGCGCCAGCGGCTTCGCGGTCGCTTCGGCCCTCATCGGCTGTGCGTTCGGCGCCTACTTCGCCGGTCGTCTCGCGGACCGGTGGGGTCGCACCCGGGTGATGTTCTGGGCCGCCGTGCTGTTCTTCGTCTCGTCGATCGGTTCCGGCTTCGCGTTCGCCACGTGGGACTTCGTCCTCTGGCGCCTCATCGGTGGTCTCGGCATCGGCACCGCGTCGGTCATCGCCCCCGCGTACATCTCCGAGGTCTCCCCGAAGGCGATCCGTGGGCGGCTGGCCTCGTTCCAGCAGCTCGCGATCACGCTCGGTATCTTCGCCGCGCTGCTCTCCGACCAGTTCTTCGCCGTCACCGCGGGCAGCGCCTCGGCCGAGGTCGCCGGGCTGCCGGCCTGGCGCTGGATGTTCCTGGTCGGTGTGATCCCGTCGATCGTCTACGGCATCCTCGCGATCACCCTGCCGGAGTCGCCGCGCTACCTGCTCACCAAGGGCCGGAAGGACGACGCCCGCGACGTCATGACGAAGATCGTGCCGCGTGACACCGTGAACACGAGCCTGGAGGAGATCCAGGACGGCATCACCAAGGAAGCCAACGAGAAGAAGGGCTCGATCCGCGGCAACCGCTTCGGTCTGCAGCCCATCGTCTGGGTCGGCATCATCCTCGCCGTGCTGCAGCAGTTCGTCGGCATCAACGTGATCTTCTACTACTCGACCACCCTCTGGCAGGCCGTCGGGTTCAAGGAGAACGACTCGTTCCTCATCTCGACGATCACCTCGGTGGTCAACGTCGCGGTCACGTTCATCGCGATCTTCCTGGTGGACAAGGTCGGCCGCAAGCCGCTCCTGGTCGCCGGTTCCGCGGGCATGTTCGTCTCGTTGGCGATGGTCGCGATCGCGTTCTCGCAGTCCGTGATGGTCGACGGTGAGCCGAGCCTGCCGGGTGCCTGGGGCATCATCGCGCTGATCTTCGCGAACCTCTTCGTCGTGTCGTTCGGCGCCACGTGGGGTCCGCTCATGTGGGTGCTCCTCGGAGAGATGTTCCCGAACCGCATCCGCGCCACCGCGCTCGGCATCGGGTCGGCAGCCAACTGGATCGCCAACTTCATCGTCACGATCTCGTTCCCGGTGCTGTCCGGCTTCAACCTCACGGTGACGTACGGCATCTACGCCCTGTTCGCGTTGATCTCGTTCTTCTTCGTCATCGCGAAGATCCCCGAGACCAAGGGCCGCTCCCTCGAGGAGATGGGCATCAGCGCCGAGGGGGAGACCAGCGCCGCCAAGGCCTAGTCACCTCCGCAGTACCGGACGGGAGGCCCGGATCACCATCGCCGATCGGCGCACGTGATCCGGGCCGCTCTTCTGTTAGCATTTCTCCAGCAGCGCGCCGAGCGCGCTGACTTCGCGTGTCCACGCAGCACACACGGTCATCGGTCCCGCTCTCGCGAGCGGGCGGCTGTGTGTCGGGGCACCAGGGACCACGACCTCCGGTCGTGGTCGACACAACCGCACCAGGTGCACGGCCATGCCGTGCGCCGAGAACACAGAAGGAGGACGGCACATGGCCGTCGTCACCATCCGCCAGCTGCTCGACAGCGGCGTCCACTTCGGACACCAGACCCGTCGGTGGAACCCGAAGGTGAAGCGCTTCATCCTCGCCGAGCGCTCGGGCATCCACATCATCGACCTGCAGCAGTCGCTGGCCTTCATCGACCGCGCGTACGACTTCGTCAAGGAGACGGTCGCGCACGGTGGCACGATCCTCTTCGTGGGCACCAAGAAGCAGGCGCAGGGCTCCATCGCCGAGCAGGCGACCCGCGTCGGCCAGCCGTACGTCAACCAGCGTTGGCTCGGCGGTCTGCTCACGAACTTCCAGACGGTCTCCAAGCGCCTCGCGCGCATGAAGGAGCTCGAGGAGATCGACTTCGACGACACGACGAAGGGCTTCACCAAGAAGGAGCTCCTCATCAAGAAGCGCGAGCTGGACAAGCTCCACAAGACCCTCGGTGGTATCCGCAACCTCACGCGGACCCCGAGCGCGCTCTGGATCGTCGACACCAAGAAGGAGCACCTCGCCGTCGACGAGGCGCAGAAGCTCGGGATCCCGATCATCGGCATCCTCGACACCAACTGCGACCCGGACGAGATCACGTACCCGATCCCGGGCAACGACGACGCGATCCGCTCCGTCGGCCTCCTGACCCGCATCGTCGCCGACGCCGCGGCCGAGGGCCTCAAGACCCGCCACAACGGTGGCAACGACGACGAGCCGGCCGAGCCGCTCGCCGAGTGGGAGCAGGAGCTCCTCGGTGGCGACAGCGCGACTCCGGCCGCCGACGCCGCTCCGGAGGGCGCGACCGTCCAGGAGAACGACGCCGACGCGCAGGTCGCCGCGAAGGAGATCGGCGAGCCGATCGCCGACGCCGACAAGAACGCCGAGCCGACCGCCGAGGCCGAGAAGGCCGCGGAGACCACTCCCGCCGAGTGATCACCAGGGGCGTCGGACCGGCATCGGTCCGGCGCCCCTGCCTCGCTCCCCACTCTCCACACACGCACAGTCCAGAAAGGACGCCTGTCAATGGCAAACTTCACCGCACAGGACGTGAAGAAGCTCCGCGAGGACCTCGGGGCCGGCATGATGGACGCGAAGAACGCGCTCGTCGAAGCTGACGGCGACTACGACAAGGCCGTCGAGCTGCTCCGCATCAAGGGCGCGAAGGCCGTCGCCAAGCGCGACGACCGCGCGACCTCCGAGGGTGTCGTCGTCGCCTCCGCCGACAACGGCGCCGCGACCGTCGTCGAGCTCGCCAGCGAGACCGACTTCGTCGCCAAGAACGAGAAGTTCACGACCCTGGCCGACAAGGTGCTCGGTGCGGTCGCCGCAGCCGGTGCCACCGACGTCGCCTCCGCGAACGCCGCGCCGCTCGACGGCAAGACGGTGCTCGAGGTCATCAACGAGAACGCCGCCGCACTCGGCGAGAAGCTCGAGGTCCGCACGGTCCGCCGTGTCGAGGGCTCGGCCTTCGAGATCTACCTGCACAAGACCAGCCAGGACCTGCCGCCGCAGATCGCCGTCGTCGTCGCGTACCAGGGTGACAACGCCGCCGAGGCTCGTTCGATCGCGCAGCACGTCGCGTTCGCGAACCCGTCGTACCTGACGCGCGACGAGGTCCCGACCGAGGCCATCGAGAAGGAGCGCGCGACCGTCGAGGCGATCACGCGCGAAGAGGGCAAGCCGGAGGCTGCGCTCCCGAAGATCGTCGAAGGCCGCGTCAACGCCTTCATCAAGGGCATCTCGCTCCTCGACCAGGACTACGCGAAGGACAACAAGATCTCCGTCGCGAAGGCCGCCGAGAACGCCGGCATCACGATCCAGGGCTTCGCCCGCGTCAAGGTCGGCGCGTAACGAACCCATGACGGGGCCAGGAACCAACCGGTTCCTGGCCCCGTTGTCGTGCGCCCCCGCGCACCGAGTACATTTCCACGAGACCACGACGAAGGGTGCCCCGACATGACCGACGAGAAGACCGGACGCCGACGAGTCCTGCTGAAGCTCTCGGGAGAGGCGTTCGGCGCCGGTTCCCTGGGCGTCAACCCGGACGTCATCGGCACCATCGCCAAGCAGATCGCCGTAGCCGCCCACGAGGTGGAGGTCGCGATCGTCGTCGGCGGTGGCAACTTCTTCCGCGGCGCCGAGCTCTCGCAGCGCGGCATGGACCGCGGACGCGCCGACTACATGGGCATGCTCGGGACGGTCATGAACGCGCTCGCGCTGCAGGACTTCCTGGAGCAGGCCGGTGCCGCCACCCGCGTGCAGTCGGCGATCAGCATGACCCAGGTCGCCGAGCCGTACATCCCGCGGCGTGCCGAGCGTCACCTCGAGAAGGGCCGCGTCGTCATCTTCGGTGCGGGTGCCGGCCTGCCGTACTTCTCGACGGACACCGTCGCGGCGCAGCGCGCACTCGAGATCGGTGCGGACGAGGTGCTCGTCGCCAAGAACGGCGTCGACGGCGTCTACTCCGCGGACCCGAAGAAGGACCCGACCGCCGAGAAGCTGCACCACGTGACCTACCAGGACGCACTGCTCAAGGGCCTCAAGGTCGTCGACGCCACCGCGTTCTCGCTCTGCATGGACAACGGCATGCCGATGCACGTCTTCGGCATGGAGGGCGAGGGCAACGTCCGCGCCGCCATCCAGGGTGAGCGCATCGGCACCGTGGTCAGCAACTGACCGGCGCCTCGTCGCCGACTGACTAGACTCGACCCGTACCGAAGGAGAACCACCGTGATCAGTGACGTCATGACCGATGCGACCGAGAAGATGGCCAAGGCCGTCGACGTGGCGAAGGACGACTTCGGCACCGTGCGTACCGGCCGCATCAACGCCGCGCTCTTCCAGAAGATCCCGGTCGAGTACTATGGTTCGCCGACCCCCCTCGCGCAGCTCGCGTCCCTGCAGACGCCGGAAGCCCGCACGCTGATCGTGACGCCGTACGACAAGACGGCGCTCAAGGAGATCGAGCGTGCCATCGCGACCTTCCCGAACCTCGGCGCCAGCCCGACCAACGACGGCGAGATCGTCCGCGTGACGATCCCCGAACTGTCGGCCGAGCGCCGCAAGGAGTTCGTGAAGATCGTCAAGAGCAAGGGCGAAGACCACAAGGTGGTCCTGCGCAACATTCGCCGCAAGGCGAAGGACGACCTCGACGCGCTGAAGGGCGAGGTGTCCGACGACGACATCGCCCGCAGCGACAAGGAGCTCGACGCGCTCACCAAGAAGCACGTCGACCAGATCGACGAGGCGCTGAAGAAGAAGGAAGCCGAACTCCTCGAGGTCTGATGCGCCGTCCCGACCAGGGCGACGACCGCCCCACATCTGATGACCGCCGCATGTCGGGGTTCCGACAGGACTTCGATGCGCGGGCGAGGGCGGCCCGGAACGACTTCGAGGCGCAGATCCGGCAGCGCCGAGCAGAGTTCGGTGCCCGGAACGAGGCACTGACCGCACGGACGGGTCGCAACCTGCCGGCGGCCATCGCGATCGCCCTGGCGTTCGCGGTGGTCATGCTCGGCTCGCTGCTGCTGTACACGCCGTCGTTCATGATCGTGGCGGGGTTCCTGCTCGGGCTCGGCGTGTACGAGCTCGCGAGTGCGATGCGCTTCGCCGGCCGGGACGTCCCCCGGATCCCGAGTGTCGCGGTCGCGATCGCGACGGTGCCGGCCGCGTTCCTCGGCGGACAGATCTGGGCGCTGTTCACGTTGCTCGGCGGTGTCGTGTTCATCTCGCTCTGGCGTCTGGTCGAGGTCGCCGTGTCGCGCACGAAGCCGCCGGCGTCGAGCGTGGCGCGAGACCTGACGAACGGGCTGTTCGTCCAGGCCTACGTGACCCTCCTCGGCGCCTGCGTGGTGCTCCTGTCAGCACAGCCGCAGGGGCAGTTGTGGGTCGTCGGGTTCATCCTGGTGGTCGTCGCGGTGGACACCGGGGCCTACGCCACGGGGATCAACCTCGGCAAGCACCCGATGGCACCGAAGATCAGCCCGAAGAAGACCTGGGAGGGCTTCGGGGGCTCGGTCGGCGCGAGCATCATCGTCGGCGTCCTCGTCACCTGGCTGATGCTCGGTCTGCCCTGGTGGACCGGGATCATCCTCGGCGTGCTGATCTCCGGGTCGGCGACGCTCGGGGACCTCACCGAGTCGATGATCAAGCGCGACCTCGGCATCAAGGACATCTCGTCGTTCCTGCCCGGGCACGGGGGACTGCTCGACCGCATCGACAGCATCCTGCCGTCGGCCGCGATCGCCTACCTGATGTACCTCGTCGTCAACCACTGAGCCTGTTCGGCGGGTCGGGCCCGAGTGACCGGGCGCCGGGCGCTCAGGTGCCGGGCCCGCGCGTCCAGGTGGCGCACTGGTCGGAGCCTGGCACAATGGCGCCGTGCCATCGACGTTCCCGACTGCCCCCCGCTCGGTCCTCGGCTACGACTCCGACGAGGTCGATCGATTCCTCGAGGACGCTCGTCGCGCCTACACCGCGAACGACAGCGCCCCGGGGATCGAGGCCGCCAAGATCCGCGCGACCGCCTTCTCGATGAAGAAGGGCGGCTACTCCACGATCCACGTGGACGCCGCGCTCGAGCGTCTCGAGGACGCCTTCGCCGCACGCGAGCGCGAGCGCGAGATCGCCGACGTCGGACAGAAGGCCTGGTACGCGGAGGCCCGTGGCAAGGCCTCGGACGTCGTCGCGCGTCTCGGTCGTCCGGACGCCCAGCGGTTCCAGCGCGTCAGCTTCCTGACGACCGGGTACCACCCGAAGGACGTCGACGCGTTCTCCCGTCGACTGCACGGGTACTTCAAGGACGGCAAGCCGCTCAGCCTCACCGAGGTGCGCTCGGTGGTGTTCCGCCCGAAGCACGGCGGGTACCGCGAAGCGCAGGTGGACGCCCTGCTCGACGCCGTCATCGAGGTCATGCTCGCCGTCCGCTGAGGACCCGTACCGGGGCCGACCCGAGCCTCCCGTCCGGACGGACCGGACTCACCTGCCCCAGGTGCTTCGCTTTCCGTGATCGTTCCGTTATCCTGGTCAGACTCATGGGCAGGCACACGGCAGACCAGCGATCCGACCGCGCAACCCGCGCACTGGACGATCACCAGATCGTCAGTGAGCGCCGCGCGGCGAAGAACCGAACCGACTCGACGGAGACCACGGTCGTCCGTCCGGTGACTGCACCGCAGGCGGAGCAGCACGCGGCTCCCGTCATCGCGCCGGTGTCCGTCGCCGCGAACCGGGTCTCGGACGCCGCCGCGGCCCGCGCTGCGGTCGCGCCGACGGCGGAGTCGCCGCGTGTCGTCCGCGTCGCCCGCACCCGGGCGCTCGCTCCGGTCAAGCCGACGACCCCGCGGTCGTTCGGCGGCTTCGTGCGACAGCGCTCGACCATCCCCGTCCTCTCCTTCTTCGCCGTCTCGGCCTTCGTCGGCGGGTCGCTCTTCAACCCGATGCAGACGGACGCCGCCTCGGCAGCACCGGTGCTGGCCCCGGCGCCGATCTCGGTGCCGCAGCAGTTCTCGGCCCACGGCACCTACGGCGACTTCGACGCAGCCCGCGACGGCTTCGACGTCACGAAGCCCGCCCCGAAGCCCACGCCGACGCCGACCCCCACGGCGACGCCGGACGCCGACGCGACCGACACGGATGCAGCCGCGACGTCCACGGCCGCGCAGCAGCCCGTCGCGAGCACGCCGGTCGCGCCCGTCGCCACGCCGGACCCGGGCAGCGCCCAGGCCATCGGCCAGCAGATGGTCGCCGCCCGCGGCTGGGGCAACGACCAGTTCAGCTGCCTCGTCTCCCTGTGGAACAAGGAGTCCGGCTGGCGGGTCAACGCCTACAACCCGAGTGGTGCCTACGGCATCCCGCAGTCGCTGCCGGGCAGCAAGATGGCGTCCGCCGGTGCCGACTGGCAGACCAACCCCGCCACGCAGATCACCTGGGGCCTCAACTACATCACGGGTGTCTACGGCACCCCGTGTGGCGCCTGGGCCCACAGCGTCTCGTACAACTGGTACTGATCGGCGTCCGGGGTGCCGCGGAGCAACCGGCCGCGGAACCCACGCGGCCGAGGCCATGACGTCGAGCCGGAGGACTCCGGTTTCGACCGCATGCTCAACGGCTGGCGCCGCAGCGAACACCGGCGTGGTCGTGAGTGGTCGGTGCAGCCGATCTCCGCTGCGTCGGCGCAGAAGGAGTACGTCTGCCCCGGCTGCGGTCTGACGATCGAGCCCGGCGTCGCCCACGTCGTGGTCTGGCGTGCCGACGGCGTCCTCGGCGACGCCGCCGACCTGGCGGCACGCCGTCACTGGCACCACCACTGCTGGAGCATCGCGTGACGTCCGAGCCGACCTCCGGCGGGGACAGCGCCGAGATCCGGTCGGGCAGCGTGCTCCCCGCTCGTCGGACCGACATCGAGCTGGTCACCGACGACCACCTGACGCTCGTGGGGGAGCTCGCCGAACCGCTCGACCGGGTCGCGCGGGGGACCGTCGTGGCGTTGCACCCACTGCCGACTGCGCAGGGCTTCATGGACTCGCACGTCCTCAAGAAGGCCGCGGCTCGTCTGCCCGCCCTGGCCGACATCGCGGTGCTGCGCTTCAACTTCCGCTCGGTCACCTCACCCCGGGGGACTTCCGAGGGTGTCTTCGGTGACGGGGTGTCCGAGGGGTTCGACCTCCGGGCCGCCGTGCAGGACGTCGTCGACCGAGGGCTCCCCACGCCGTGGCTGGTCGGGTGGTCCTTCGGGACGGAGGTCGTCCTGAAACACGCCCTCGAGCACGTCGAGGCCGGACACGTGGCCGGCGTGGTGCTCCTGTCGCCGCCACTGCACCGGACGTCGGACGAAGAGCTCGCCCGCTGGGCCGCGGTCGACGTGCCGGTCGTCGCCCTCGTCCCCGAGCACGACGACTTCCTGCAGCCGGACCAGGCAGCGCGACGGTTCGCGATCGCGCCGACGGTCCGGGTCGTCCCCGTCGCCGGCGCGAAGCACCTCTGGGTGGGGGAGAAGTACGTGCGCATCGTGCTCGACACGATCGCCGACCTCGTCGTGCAGGGCAGTGCGCCGCTGCCGACGCACTGGCCCGCGGCAGACCAGCGACCGTAGCGGCCGCCGGCAGCCACCCGGTCCGGAGACGGGGTGGGTGCCCTCAGCGGCCTGGCGTCCCCTCAGCGGACGGTCGCGTCCGGTTCGTCGGCGTCCACGCGGTCGTCCGGCGCCGGAGCCTGCTGGTCGATGACGCCCGCTGCGTGGCTGAGGACACCCCGGAGGTTCTCCAGGTACCCGGCGACGGCCTCCCGCTCGGTCCGGATGGCCCCGAGTCGGTCCTCGGCGTCGGCGAGCAGTTCGGCGGTGCGGTCCTCCGCGTCCGCGACGAGCCGGTGTGCTCGCTCCTGTGCGTCGCGCACCAGGTCGGCGGCGTGCTCCTGGGCGGCGGTCTCCTGCTCGCGTGCCAGGTCAGCGGCCTCCCGCTCGAGGCGGTCCGCCATCTCGCGGGCGGTGGTGGCGCGGCGCGTGGCCTCGGCGAGCTGCAGGTTCGCCTCGTCCAGGTACTTCTGCGTCTCGGTGACCGTGGCGCGGTGCCGGTCGAGGTACTCCTGCTCGGCGTCGTCGCGTCGTGCGGCGAGTTCGGTCTCGAGAGCGGCCCGTGCATCGTCCCGTTCGCGGGCGATCTCGGCGCGGACCTCGTCGCGCTCCTGGGTGAGACCGGCGCGCGCGGTGTCGATCTCCTGGCGGAGAGCCGTGCGCTCGGCGAACAGGTCGTCGAGTTCGGCGGTGCGACGGTCGGCGATCTCGGTGTCGACCTCGGCGTGCTCGCGCTCCCGGCGTGCGGCGAGTTCGTTCTCGTGTTCGCGGGCGGCGCGCTCGGCCTCGGCAGCGGCGGTCTCCCGCTCGCGCTCGATGCGGGCGGCGTGCTCGGCGGTCTCGCGCTCGATGCGGTCGGTGGTCTCCTGCACGCGCCGGGCGTTCTCGGCCGCGGTCTGCTCCGTGTCGACGCGGAGCTGGGCACGGGCTGCGGCGATCTCCTGCTCGAGGTCGGTGCGGGCGACGGCGAGCTCACGGTCCCACTCGGCCCGGGCGACGGCGAGTTCCTCGTCGAGGGCGCTCCGGCGGTCGTCGATCTCGGCGGCCAGCTCGGCGCGGCGCTGCTCGACCTCGGCGGCGAGTTCGGCACGGCCGGTCTCGAGTTCGAGTTCGAGCGCGCGGCGGGCTTCGCCGTGCTCGCGCTCCCACGCCGTACGGGCCTCGGCCAGCGTGCGGTCGAGCTGCTCGCGACGGGTGGTCTCCTCGCGGTCGAGGTCCTCGAGGCGGCGTGCCTGGTCGGCCTCGAACACGCTGCGACGGTGCTCGGTCTCGCGGTCGAGGTCGGCGGCCGCACGACGGGCGTCGGCGGACTCTCGCTGGGCGACCTCACGCAGCTCGGCGACCTCGTGCTGGACCTGGGCGCGGAGGGCGTTGGTCTCGCGGATGGCGACCGAGCGGACCTCGGCGGCCTCGGTGACCGCGGCTCCGCGCACGGCGGCGGCTTCGTTGCGGGCGTCCTGCACGAGGATGCCCGCCTCGGAGCGGGCGCGCTCGACGGTGTCGGCGGACTCGGCGCGGGCCCGGGAGAGCTCGTTGGTCGCACGGGTGCGGGCGTCCTCGAGGGTGACCTGGGCTTCGTCCCGGGCCTCGCGGAGGGTGCGCTCGGCCTCGGTGCGACTGCTGGCTCGGAGACGCTGGGCGTCGATGTCGGCCTGGCTGATCAGCCGCGTGGACTGTTCCTCGGCGACGCGGAGGGTGGACTCGAGCCGCGTGCCCAGACCGCTGTAGGTGGGGGTGCCGGCCTCGTCCAGCTCGCCCTGCAGGTCCGAGACGCGGGACTGCAGGAGACGGATCTCCTTCGCGGCTTCGGCCCGGTCGGTGTTCGACTTGATCAGCTCGCGGCGGAGGTCGTTCAGAGCCCGTTCGACCTCGTCCTTGCGGTAGCCCCGCAGCTCGGTCCCGAACTCTGCCTCGTCGTTCGCCACGTGTCGCTCCCTGTGGTCGTCCCGGACCACCCCGTGCAGTCCGGACCCCGATTGTAGTGGTGCGTCCGCGACGACTCCTGAAGCCGACGGCGACCCCGGGGATGCGCCTCCCAGCTGTCCTGGGTACCCTGGGCCGTTGTCCTGCGCCGATCCACCCATCCCGGCGCGGAGGGAGAGAGATCCGTGCGATTCGTCCTGGCGATCGTCAGCTTCGTCATCGGGGTGCTCCTCGTCGGCCTGGGAGTCGGGCAGCGGACCGTGTTCGCGCCACCCACCTCGATCGTCGCGGCGACGAGCGGGTCGAACGCCGCTCCCGTCACCGTCCTGCCCGGCAGCGTGCTGAACGCGAACCCCGGCTACCAGCGCGTCAACGTCTCGGGCACGGGCAAGGTGTTCGCCGCCTACGGCAAGACGTCCGACGTCGACGCCTGGATCGGTGACACCGAGCACACGACCCTCCGCTACGACGCCGAGGACGCCTCGCTGAAGTCCCGCACCACCGGATCCGGCTCCGACCTGCCCGACCCGAAGGGCAGCGACCTCTGGTACCAGGAGTACGACGATGCCCGTCAGTTCACCGTCCGACTGCCCGCCGACGTGTCGCTCGTGGTGATGGGCGACGGCTCGGACGCCGCACCTTCCGACATCTCCGTGACGTGGCCGCGTGACACCGCGACGCCCTCCGTCGGGCCGCTGCTGACGGCCGGTGGGGTCTTCGTGCTCGGTGGCCTGGTCATGCTCGTCTGGGCCTTCCTCCACCAGCGCCGCTCCCGTGGTCCGCGCCGTCGGAGCGGTGGTGGTCGTCCGCCGCGCGTGCGTGCCTCCCGTCGCGCCGCCGCCGCCGGTGCCCAGGTGCCGGCACGCAGCCGTCGTGGTCGTCGCGCCATCATCGCCGTCCCGGTGCTCGTCGCCGGCGCCCTCGTGCTGAGCGGGTGCTCGTCGGAGTACTGGCCGACCGGCAGCGGAGCGGACGCGACCCCGACACCGACCGCCACGGCCACCGGCGCCGCGGTCCCAGACGCCTCGACCGCCGCCACCAAGCAGCAGATCGCCCGCATCGTCTCCCGCGTGGCCGAGGTCGCCGAGAAGGCCGACGCCGACAAGGACGCCGGCCTCGCCGCCACCCGCTTCACCGGACCGGCGCTCGAGATCCGCAAGGCGAATTACACCATCCGTGACGGCGACGACAAGGCGCAGGCCCTGCCCGCGGTGGCCGCCGACGACGTGTGCGTGGCGCTGCCCCAGCAGACCGACACGTGGCCGCGCACCGTGTTCGCCGTCGTCGCCGCGGACTGCACCGACAAGAAGACGGCCCCGCAGGCCCTGACCCTCGTGCAGCAGGACGCCCGCTCGGACTACAAGGTCGAGTACGCGGTCTCGCTCGAGGCCGACGCCCAGCTGCCGTCGCTCGCCCCGACCTCCGTCGGTGCCGCCCAGCTCGCACCGGACACCAAGCTCCTGGCGCTGGCGCCCGACGCCGTCGCCGCGGCCTACGGCGACATCCTGTCGAAGGACACCGCGAGCGAGTCCGCCGACCTGTTCGCCAGTGACGGGGACGACCTGCGCTCGCGGATCGGCAAGTCCTACAAGGACGAGAAGTCGAAGGCGTTGCCGGACACCGCGAAGATCGAGTACTCGTCCGAGGTGCCCGAGGACACGGCCCTGGCCCTCGCGACGAACACCGCCGGTGCCCTCGTGTCGGTCGACCTCAACGAGGTCGAGAAGGTCACGCCGACGGCCGCCGGTGCCGAGGTCAACACCGAGGGTGCCGTCAAGGCGCTGTCCGGCGTCGACTCGAGCACCAAGGGCGTGACGGCCACGTACGGCGTCCAGTTGCTCTTCTCCGTGCCCCCGGTGGGTTCGGACGACAAGATAGAACTCCTCGGGTTCACCCAGGGCCTGATCGCAGCGAGTGAGGTGCAATGACCAACGTCCCCCCGACCCCGTCCAGCCTGCGCGGAGCAGTCGACCTCTCGTCCCTCGTCGACCGGGCCCAGCGTCCGCCGCAGGGTGCCGCCGGCCCCGCCGGGAGCCCCGCCACGCCGGGCAACGCCGGCGCGACGAACGGTCCCGCAGCCGGTGCCGCGCCTGCGGACGGTGTCCTGAGCGTCCCGTCCCTCGTGATGGACGTCACCGACCAGAGCTTCCAGGACATCGTCCAGCTCTCCACCGTCGTCCCGGTCATCGTGGACATCTGGGCCGAGTGGTGCGGCCCGTGCAAGCAGCTCTCTCCGGTCCTCGAGCGGCTGACCGAGGAGTACGCGGGACGCATCGTCCTGGCGAAGGTCGACGCCGACACGAACCCGCAGCTCGTCCAGGCGTTCCAGGCACAGTCGATCCCGACCGTCGCGGCTGTCATCGGCGGCCGTCCGCTCGGACTGTTCGTCGGTGCCCTGCCCGAGGCCGAGGTCCGCGACGTCTTCGAGCAGGTCCTGCAGGCGGCGGAGCAGAACGGCGTCGCCGGCCGGGTCCAGGTCGACGGAGCCGTCGAGGCCGACGACGCGGAGCAGGGTGAGCCGGAACCGGAGCCCCTGCCGCCGCACCACCAGGCCGCGTACGACGCGATCGAGGCCGGGGACTACGCCACCGCGATCAGCGAGTACCGCACCGCGATCCTGCAGGACCCGCACGACCAGATGGCCGTGGCCGGTCTGGCCCAGGTGTCGCTGCTCGACCGGCTCTCCGGCAAGACGGCGGACGAGATCCGCGCGGCGGCCGGTGCCGGCCCGTCGGACGTCGCGGCCCAGCTCGCCGTCGCCGACCTCGACATCAGTGGCGGGCACGTCGAGGACGCCTTCGGACGTCTCCTCGACCTCGTCCCGACGGTGTTCGGTGACGACCGCGAAGCGCTCCGTGTGCGCCTCGTCGAGTACTTCGAACTGATCGGCGCCGAGGACCCGCGCGTCGTCGCCGCCCGGCGGCGACTCGCCAACGCGCTCTACTGAGCGCGGGTCGCGCGACGCGACACGCAGCACGACGGGAGGCCCGGTACCAGCTGGTACCGGGCCTCCCGTCTGTCGTGCCCGTGGGTGCTAGTCGGCCAGGCGCAGCCAGACGGCACCCAGCGGGGGCACCACGAGGTTCGCCGAGGCCGGGCGACCGGCCCAGGGGACGTCCTCGGCCTGGACCGAACCGAGGTTGCCGACACCGGACCCGCCGTACGCCGACGCGTCGGTGTTGAGCACCTCGTTCCAGGTGCCCGCCGTCGGCAGGCCGAAGCGGTGCTCGACGGGGACGCCGGAGAAGTTGACGAAGACCGCCAGCTTCTCGTCGCCCGCCTTGCGGAGGAACCCGAGCGTGGCGTGCGGTGCGTCGCCGCTCTCGAGCCACTCGAAGCCCTCGGCGCTGGAGTCGAACGTCCAGAGCGCCGGGTTCTCCTTGTACACGCGGTTCAGCTCGGCGACCAGGTCCTGCACGCCGCGGTGGCCCGGGTCGTCGAGCAGCCACCAGTCGAGACCGTTGGCCTCGCTCCACTCGGAGGGCTGGGCGAACTCCTGGCCCATGAAGAGCAGCTGCTTGCCGGGGTGCGCCCACATGAAGGCCAGGTAGGCACGCACGTTGGCGAGCTTCTGCCACTCGTCGCCGGGCATCTTGCCGTAGAGCGAGCCCTTGCCGTGCACGACCTCGTCGTGACTGATCGGCAGCGTGAACTGCTCGCTGAACGCGTAGACGAACGAGAACGTGATCTCGTCGTGGTGGTACGAGCGGTACGCCGGGTCACGCTCGACGTACTGCAGCGTGTCGTGCATCCAGCCCATGTTCCACTTCTGGCCGAACCCGAGGCCGCCGGCGCTGGTCGGCTGCGTGACGCCGGGCCACGAGGTCGACTCCTCGGCGATCATCACGATGCCGGGGTAGCGCTTGTACGCGGTGGCGTTCGTCTCCTGCAGGAGCGAGATCGCCTCGAGGTTCTCGCGACCGCCGTGGATGTTCGGCAGCCACTCGGTGCGGGAGTAGTCCAGGTACAGCATCGAGGCCACGGCATCGACCCGGAGGCCGTCGATGTGGAACTCCTCGAGCCAGTACAGGGCGTTGGCGACGAGGAAGTTGCGGACCTGCGGCTGCCCGAAGTCGAACACGTAGGTGCCCCAGTCGAGCTGTTCGCCGCGGCGGGGGTCCGGGTGCTCGAACAGGGCGTAGCCGTCGAACTTCGCCAGCGCCCACTCGTCCTTCGGGAAGTGCCCGGGGACCCAGTCCATGATGACGCCGATGCCGGCCGAGTGCAGCCGGTCGATGAGGTAGCGCAGGTCGTCGGGGGAGCCGAAGCGGGCGGTCGGCGAGTAGTACCCGGTGACCTGGTAGCCCCACGAGCCGCCGAACGGGTGCTCGGCGAGCGGCAGGAACTGCACGTGGGTGAAGCCGGTGTACTGCAGGTGCCCGATGAGGTCGTCGGCCACCTCGCGGTAGCTCAGCCCCGGACGCCACGAGCCGAGGTGCACCTCGTAGACGCTCATCGGCGCGTCGTGGGTCGTCGCGGTGGCGCGCTCGGCCATCCAGCGGGCGTCGCCCTCCGACCAGGTGTGGTGCGCGCTCGTGATCACGGACGCGGTGAGCGGCGGGACCTCGGTGCGGCGGGCGAACGGGTCGGCGCGCTCCACCCAGCCGCTGTCAGTGAGGATCTGGAACTTGTACCGCTGCCCCTCGAGGGCGCCCGGCCAGAACAGCTCCCACACGCCGAGGTCGTTCAGGCGGCGCATCGCGGTGGTGCGGCCCTCCCAGCCCTCGAAGTCGCCGATCACGCGGACGGCGGTGGCACGCGGCGCCCACACGGCGAACGCCACACCGTCGACACCGTCGACCGTCTGCACGTGCGCGCCGAGGTGGTGCCAGAGCTGCTCGTCGCGACCCTCACCGAACAGGTGCAGGTCGAGCTCGCCGAGCGTCGGCGGGAACCGGTACGCGTCGTCGGTGGTCCAGGTCTCGTCGTCTTCGTAGTCGGCCTCGACGCGGTACCGGCCGAGCTCGCCGACGGTCGCGCCGGCCCAGACGCCTTCGCCCTCGTGACGGAGTTCGACGTCGTCACCGTCGGGTCGGACGATGCGGACCGCGGTCGCCAGGTGGCGGACCACACGGACGCTCGTGCCGCCGGCGACGGGGTGCGGGCCGAGCACGTCGTGCGGCTGGGACCAGCGGCCCTCCGCGACCTGCTGGCGGATCCACTCGTCGACGGGACCGGGGACGGGCTCGGTCGTCGCGACGGCGGTGCTGTCGGACGTCGGTGACGCAGACGTCGCGGACGTTTCGGGCGCGTCCTCCGTCCGGGAGGCACTGGGAGCCTCCGCCTCGTCCGTCGCGTCCGGCGTCGCCGACGTCAGCCCGCCGGCGAGCGTGGCCGACTCCGGCACGTCGCGCGAGGGGGACTCGGGCGGGGCGACCGGTGCGCCCGGGAGGTCCTCACCGGGAGCCGAGGTGTTCGGCTCGGTGCGGACCGCCTGGCGCGGGATCGCGGGGGGCGGCGGCGGGACCGGCGGCAGGCCGGGACCGCGGGGCGGCTGGGGTGCGCCCTGCTGGGGTGCGCTGGGCTGGGGTGCGCTGGGCTGCCCGGGGTTGGTGGGATCGGTCATCGGTGCGGTCCTTCCACGACGAGCAGGTGCACGGGCTCCTGGAAGGCATCCAGGCGCACGTAGTTCGAGGAGCCCCAGGTCCAGCGGGCGCCGGTCACGACGTCGCGGACGTCGAACTCGGTGCCGGGCTCGAGACCGAGGGCGGCGAGGTCGAGGTGCACGGTGGTCTCACGGGCGGAGTGCGGGTCGACGTTCGCGACGACGATCACCGTGTCGTCCCGACCGGACCGGGTGAACCGGCCGGGCAGGTGCTTCGAGTACACGACGATGGCGTCGTCCTCGGCGCTGTGCACGGTGGTGTTCCGCAGCTGCCGGAGCGCGGGGTGCGCCGAGCGGAGGCGGTTGAGCATCGTCACGTACGGGGCGAGGCTCGCGCCCTCCGCCTCGGCGAGCGCGAAGTCCCGCGGCTTGTACTCGTACTTCTCGTTGTCGATGTTCTCTTCGGAGCCCGGGCGGGCGACGTCCTCGAAGAGCTCGTAGCCGGAGTACATGCCCCACGTCGGGGCGCCGGTCGCGGCGAGGGCAGCGCGCACCTTGTAGCCGGCGCGGCCGCCGTACTGCAGGAACTCGGTGAGGATGTCGGGCGTGTTCACGAAGAGGTTCGGGCGCAGGTACGCGCTCGTCTCGTGGGAGAGCTCGTCGAAGTACGTCTCGATCTCCTCCTTCGTGTTGCGCCAGGTGAAGTACGAGTACGACTGCTGGAACCCGGTCTCGGCCAGGGCACGCATCATCGCCGGGCGGGTGAACGCCTCGGCCAGGAACACGACGTCCGGGTGCTCGTCGCGGACCTCGCGGATCACGCGCTCCCAGAACCACAGCGGCTTGGTGTGCGGGTTGTCGACGCGGAACACCTTGACGCCGAACGTGATCCAGTGGCGGAGCACCCGGAGCACCTCGGCGACCAGGCCCTCGGGGTCGGTGTCGAACTGGATCGGGTAGATGTCCTGGTAGCGCTTCGGCGGGTTCTCGGCGGTGGCGATGGAGCCATCGGCACGGACCGTGAACCACTCCGGGTGCTCGGTGACCCAGGGGTGGTCGGGGGAGCACTGCAGCGCGAAGTCGAGGGCGACCTCCATGCCGGTGTTCTTCGCCGTCTCGACGAAGGCGCGGAAGTCGTCCTCGGTGCCGAGGTCCGGGTGGATGGCGTCGTGGCCACCCTCGGGACCGCCGATCGCCCAGGGGCTGCCCGGGTCGTTCGGCCCGGCCTCGAGCGTGTTGTTCGGGCCCTTGCGGGCGGTGCGGCCGATCGGGTGGATCGGGGGCAGGTAGACGATCTCGAAGCCCATCCGGGCGACGGCCGGCAGACGACGGGCCGCGGTGCGGAAGTCGCCGCTCTTCCACGAGCCGTCCGGGTTGCGCTTGGCACCCTCGCTGCGGGGGAAGAACTCGTACCAGGCGCCGACACCGGCGCGGGTGCGCTCGACGTCGAGCAGCTGCAGGGCGGAGCTCGTCCGCAGGGAGTCGATCGGCGTCTCGTCGATCTCGGCGACGACGCGGGGGTCGTCCACCGCGGCGAGGCGCTCGGCCGGGTCGAGGTCGGTGTCGCGCAGGCGGGCGGCGGCACGGGCGGCCACGGCGGAGCCCTGACGCTCGAGCAGCGCTGCACCGTCGAGCAGGGTCGACTCGGTGTCGACACCGGCGGCGATCTTCAGCCGTGCGCCGTGCACCCAGGTGTCCCAGTCGTCGGAGTACGCCTCGACGTGCCACTCCCAGACGCCGGTGCCCTCGACCTGCACGGTCGCCTCGTACCGGTCGGTGCCGGCGGCGACGAGGGTCAGCGGGACCCGGAGGGTGCGCTCGTCGACCTGCAGCGCCGGCGGAGCGGGGGTCTGCTGGGCGACGGCCTGGGTCGTCTCGGGCTGCTGGCCCGCGGGGCGGACGAGGACGAGGTCCGCGCCGATGATGCCGTGCCCCTCGCGGAAGACGGTCGCACCGAACGTGATCACCTCCCCGTCGAAGCCCTTGCCCGGGAAGCCGTTCGGCGTCGTCGGGGCGAGTTCGGTGATCGGGATGCGCCCGATCTTCGGACGCCGGGGTCGGTCTACGGAGGCCACGGACCAGACGCTACCCGGCTGGGCCGTCCGTGTTCCCCGGGAAGCGTGTCGCGCCTCCCGGCCGGGATGGCGGCGGGAGGCCGTCGAGCCGCACCGACGTCGGCTCAGATGACGTCGAAGACGTGGATGCCGGGGCCGTAGGCGCTGAACACGGTGCCGGCGGGGCGGTGCCGGTCGTGGTCGCGGTGCTTCTCGCTCGACCACGCCAGCCGGTACGCGAAGACGTCCTCGCGCGTCGGCAGGGTGAGGTCGCGGGTCCGGCCGCTGCCGTGCACCACGACCAGCACGCGGTCGTACGGCTCGTGCTCGGGTGTCGACTCGACGAAGTACTGCAGGGCGCGGTGGATGGGCTGGTCCCAGCCCTCGGCGGTCATCGCCTGGCCGTCCGGGCCGTACCAGGTCATCCGCGACGCCGACGGGGTGGTCTGACCGGGGACGCCGAAGCGCGACGGCCGGAGGGCCGGGTGCGCCGCGCGGAGCCGGGTCAGGGCCGCCATCGCCTCGGTCATCGACTCGGCGTCCTCGTCGTCCGACCAGTCCACCGGCGTCAGGTCGTCCGAGACGACGTACGCGTTGTTGTTGCCGTGCTGGGTGCGGCTGCGTTCGTCACCCGCGGTGATCATCGGCACCCCGGCGGAGAGCAGCACGGTCGCCATCAGGTTCCGCATCGACCGCCCGCGCGCCGCACGGACACCGCGGTCGGCCGTGTCGCCCTCGATGCCGTGGTTGAACGAGCGGTTGTCGTTCGACCCGTCGCGGTTCTCCTCGCCGTTCGCCTCGTTGTGCTTCGCGTCGAAGGACACCAGGTCGTGCAGGGTGAAGCCGTCGTGGGCGGTGACGAAGTTGACGCCGGACAGCGGACCGCGCTCCGGGCCGAACAGGTGCCGGGAGCCGGTGAGGGCTCCGGCGAGCGCCCCGATCCCGGCGTCCGGGGCCCCTCGGCGTCGTTCGTCGGCGAGGTCCTCGAGCCAGAACTTCCGGACCGTGTCGCGGAACCCGTCGTTCCACTCGAGGGTGCGGGCGCCGAAGGAGCCGGTGCGCCAGCCGTCCGGGCCGACGTCCCACGGTTCGGCGATGACCAGGGTGTCCTGCAGGTCGGGGTGGTTCCGGATCCGTTCGAGCAGCGGGTGCTCCGGGTCGAAGACGTGGTCGCCGTCGCGGGCCAGGGACGCCATGAGGTCGAAGCGGAACCCGTCGATCTGCACCTCGCGCGCCCAGTAGCGGAGGCTGTCGAGGATGAGGTCGGCGGTCGCGGTCACCGAGGTGTCGAGCGTGTTGCCGCACCCGGTCGTGTCGTAGTAGGTGTCCGTGTCGGACCAGCGGTACCGGCCGGCGCCGTCGATCCCGCGCAGGGAGGTGGTGGGACCGCCGAGGCCCTCTTCCGCGGTGTGGTTGTAGACGACGTCGAGGACGACCTGGATCCCGGCCTCGTGCAGCAGCCGGACCATGCCCTTGAACTCGCGGAGTACCGCGTCGGCACCCGCGGCCCGGGCGCCGGCGGAGGCGTGTCCGGCGTGCGGGGCGAAGAACCCGAGCGTGTTGTAGCCCCAGGCGTTCTCGCGCCCGGCCTCGCGCAGCCACCGTTCGGTGTCGAACGCCTGCACGGGCAGGAGCTCGAGCGTGGTCACGCCGATGCGCTGCAGGTGGGCGATGGTGCTCTCGTGGGCGACGCCGGCGTACGTACCGCGGAGTTCCTCGGGGATCGCGGGGTTCGCGCTGGTGAGGGTCCGGACGTTCGCCTCGTACACGACGGCCCGGTCCAGGGGGACGACCGGCTTGGTGACGCCGCCCCAGTCGAAGGTGCCGTCGACGACGACACTGGTCCACCGCGGGGCGTCGCCGGTCGCGACGATGCCGCGTGCGTACGGGTCGAGGAGCGGGCGGGTCGGGTCGAACTCGTGCCGCGGCCCGGTCGGCCCGTCGACGAGCAGGTGGTAGGTGTCCCCGACCTGCACGCCGGGCGTGGCGGCGCTCCACTCGTCGGTCTCGTCGATGCGCGCCAACGGGAAGGCACCTCGGCCGTCGACGACCACCGTCACCGCGGTCGCCGAGGCGGACCGTACCGTCATCCGGGGGTCCCCGTCGTCGACCCGGAAGCCGGGCGTGGTCTCGGTCGCGGTCTCGTACACGCCACCAGGGTACGAGGCCAGCCGGGTATCCTGAAAACGCTCCAGAAAGGGGTACCCCGTGCCCGTCTACCTCGACCACGCCGCGACCACGCCGATCCTGCCGGAAGCGCTCGCCGCGTTCACCGACGCGCTGACCACCGTCGGCAACCCGTCGTCGATCCACAGCGCCGGCCAGCGCGCCAAGATGCTGCTCGAGGACGGCCGGGCCCGGGTCGCCGCGTCGCTCGGCGCCGACCCGGTGGAGGTCGTCTTCACCTCCGGCGGCACCGAGAGCATCAACCTCGCCGTCAAGGGCCTGTTCTGGGCCCGGCAGCGCGACCGACGCCGTCCGCGCATCGTCGTCCCGGCGGGGGAGCACCACGCCACGGTCGACACGGTCGACTGGCTGGAGCGCCACGAGGGCGCCGTCGTCGACGTCGTCCCGCTCGACGCCGCGGGTCGCGTCGACCTCGCCGGACTGGAGGCACGGCTCGCCTCCGCCGACGACGTCGCCCTGGTCACGTTCCTGTGGGCGAACAACGAGGTCGGCACCATGCAGCCCGTCGAGCGGATCGTCGCGCTCGCCCACGCCGCCGGTGTCCCGGTGCACAGCGACGCCGTCGCCGCGTACGGCCAGGTGCCGGTGGACTTCGCCGCGTCCGGCCTCGACGCGTTGAGCGTGTCGGCGCACAAGATCGGCGGCCCGGTCGGGGTCGGGGCGCTGGTGCTCGGCCGACGCGCGGTCGTCGAGCCGCTCATCCACGGCGGGGGCCAGCAGCGCCAGGTCCGGAGCGGCACGCAGGACGCCCCGGCGGCCGCGGCCTTCGGGGTCGCCGCAGCCGCGCCGCACGCCGACGTCCGGCACCTGCGGGACCGCCTCGTCGACGGGGTCCGGGCCGCCGTTCCGTCCGCGGTGCTGATGGGTGACCCGGTCGACCGGCTGCCGAACAACGCGCACTTCACGTTCCCGGGCTGCGAGGGGGACTCGCTGCTCTTCCTGCTCGACGCCGCCGGGGTCGCCGTGTCCACCGGGTCGGCGTGCCAGGCCGGGGTGCCCGAGGCCTCGCACGTGCTGCTCGCGATGGGCCTCAGCGAGGACGACGCCCGCGGTGCGCTCCGGATCACCCTCGGCCACACCTCGACCGAGCAGGACGTCGACGCCTTCCTCGCCGCGCTGCCGGTGGCCGTCGAGCGTGCCGGTGCGGCGGGCATGGCGCGGCGGGAGCCCTCGCTCGGGCGCTGACCCGGACGCCCGGCCGGTAGGATCGGGGACCATGGTCGAACTGGACATCAGCGAGCAGGTCAACGCCCTCCGAGTGACCTTCGGGAACATCCGCTCCGTGGTCGACGTCGACCGCCTCGAGCGTGAGATCGCCGAACTCAGCGAGCAGGCCGGCGCCCCCGACCTGTGGGAGGACACCGACCACGCGCAGCAGGTCACCAGCGCGCTCGCCCACCGGCAGTCCCAGCTGAAGAAGCTCACGGCGACCGAACAGCGACTCGACGACCTCGAGGTCCTCGTCGAGATGGCGAACGAGGCCGAGGACCAGGAGTCCGCCGACGAAGCGGCCGAGGAGCTCAAGGCCATCACCAAGACGATGGGCGACCTCGAGGTCCAGACGCTCCTCGACGGCGAGTACGACGACCGTCCCGCCGTCATCACGATCCGTGCCGGTGCCGGTGGTGTCGACGCCGCCGACTTCGCCGAGATGCTCATGCGCATGTACCTGCGCTACGCCGAGCAGCACGACCAGAAGGTGACCGTGATGGACACCTCCTACGCCGAAGAGGCGGGCATCAAGTCCGCCACCTTCGAGGTCGACGGCCCGCACGCGTTCGGCACCCTGTCGGTCGAGGCCGGCACGCACCGCCTGGTCCGCATGTCGCCGTTCGGCGCCGCGGGCAAGCGCCAGACGTCCTTCGCCGCGGTCGAGGTCATCCCGCTGATGCCGGAGACCGCGGTCATCGACATCCCGGAGAACGACATCCGCGTCGACGTGTTCCGTTCCTCCGGCCCCGGTGGACAGTCCGTCAACACGACCGACTCCGCCGTGCGCCTGACCCACCTGCCGACCGGCACCGTCGTGTCGATGCAGAACGAGAAGTCGCAGATCCAGAACCGTGCCGCGGCCATGCGCGTGCTGCAGTCGCGCCTCCTGCTCCTGAAGAAGGAAGAGGAGAACGCGAAGAAGAAGGAACTCGCCGGCACCATCACCGCCAGCTGGGGGGACCAGATCCGCAACTACGTGCTGGCGCCGTACCAGATGGTCAAGGACCTGCGGACCGAGTACGAGGTCAACAACCCGTCGGCGGTCTTCGACGGCGACCTGGACGGCTTCATCAACGCCGGCATCCGCTGGCGCAAGCGTCCCGACGAGGACTGAGCGTCGAACGGGGTCGGATCTGAGCGACCCCACCGGTTCCTGAGCCGCGCGCCTGGAGCAGGATCACCGGTTCGCGACCTACCCTGATCCGGTCATGATCAAATTCGACCAGGTCACCAAGGTGTACTCGGGCAACCCGAGTCCCGCTCTCGACAACGTCACCCTCGAGATCCTCAAGGGCGAGTTCGTCTTCCTCGTCGGTGCGTCCGGCTCCGGGAAGTCGAGCTTCCTCCGGCTCGTGCTGAAGGAGGAGAAGCCCTCCCGCGGGCAGATCCACGTGCTCGGGCAGCGTCTCGGCGCGCTCTCCTCCCGCAAGGTCCCGTACTTCCGCCGCAACCTCGGCGTGGTGTTCCAGGACTTCCGGCTGCTGCCGAACAAGAACGTCTTCGACAACGTCGCGTTCTCGCTGCAGGTGATCGGCAAGAGCAAGGGCTTCATCAGTGAGTCCGTCACCGACGTGCTCAAGCTCGTCGGGCTCTCCGGCAAGGCGACCCGCATGCCGCACGAGCTCTCGGGTGGTGAGCAGCAGCGCGTGGCGATCGCCCGCGCCGTCGTGAACAAGCCCGCGGTCCTGCTGGCCGACGAACCGACCGGCAACCTCGACCCGACGACCTCGGCGGGCATCATGGCGCTCCTCGAACGCATCAACCAAGGAGGCACGACGATCTTGATGGCGACGCACGACGCGAGCATCGTGAACCAGATGCAGCGCCGGGTCATCGAGCTCTCCGGCGGCAGCGTCCTCCGCGACGAGCAGGCCGGCGGCTACCAGACCCAGGCCCTGCCCATCCAGCGTGGCGGCGTCTCGAACACGACCGGTATCCAGACCATCCCGGGGCTCATCCGATGAGGCTCGGACTCGTCATGGCCGAGGTCGGTTCCGGCCTCCGTCGCAACGCCTCGATGGTGGTCTCCGTCGTCCTGGTGACCTTCATCTCGCTGACCTTCGTCGGCACCGCGATCCTGCTGCAGATGCAGATCAACCAGATGAAGGGGTACTGGTACGACCGAGCCCAGGTCGCCGTCTACCTCTGCACCGAGACCGACACCACCGGCAACTGCACCGGGGCGAAGGCGACCGACGACCAGCGCGCCCAGATCAAGCAGCAGCTGGCGTCGTCCACGCTGAAGCCGTACATCGAGAAGTCGTACTTCGAGGACCAGCAGGACGCGTACACCCGGTTCAAGCAGCAGTTCAAGGACTCGCCCGCGACCGAGTTCGTCAAGCCCGAGTACCTCAACGAGACCTTCTGGGTGAACCTGAAGAACCCGTCGCAGGCCGACGTCCTGGTCGAGAGCCTGTCGAAGGTCGCCGGCGTGCAGAGCGTCGTCGACCAGCGCGGGTACCTGCAACCGATCTTCAACCTGCTCAACGCCTCGTCCTACACGGCGATCGGCATCGCGGGGTTGATGCTCGTCGCCGCGGTGCTCCTCATCGCCACCACGATCCGGTTGTCGGCGTTCTCGAGACGACGGGAGCTCGGCATCATGCGGTTGGTGGGCGCCTCGAACCGGTTCATCCAGACGCCGTTCGTGCTCGAGGGGGTGATCGCCGCTGCGGTCGGAGCCGTCCTCGCGGGTGGTGCGATCACGGCCGTGGTCTGGTTCTTCGTCCGCAACTACCTGACGAAACGGTTCTCCGGCACCGCGTTCATCGGCATGGACGACGCGGCGATCGTCGTGCCGGCGGTCATCGTCATCGGTGTGGTCCTGGCGGCGGTCTCCGCCTCCATCGCGATCCGGCGGTACCTCAAGGTCTGATCGCGACCGCAGGTCGTCCCGTCTGGAGGCCCGCACACCGAGAACGGGAGAGATCCCGGGAAGGTGTGCGGGCCTCCCGGCGTTCGGTATGCTGGGCGGCTCGCACGCAAGCGGGTGCGCACCCAACGAAGAGGAGCCGGTCATGGCGAAGGAACGCGGGGAGAAGGTCGTCGCGACGAACCGTCGTGCGCGCCACGACTACCTCATCGAGGACACGTACGAGGCCGGCATGGTCCTCAGCGGGACCGAGGTGAAGTCGCTGCGCGAAGGCCGGGCGTCACTCGTCGACGGGTACGCCTTCGTCGACGCCGGTGAAGCGTGGCTCGACGCCGTGCACATCCCCGAGTACACCGAGGGCACGTGGAACAACCACGCACCGCGGCGCAAGCGGAAGCTGCTCCTGCACAAGCAGGAGATCGTGAAGATCTCGCACAAGACGTCGCAGGGTGGCTACACGCTCGTGCCGATGAAGATCTACTTCCACGACGGTCGGGCCAAGGTCGAGATCGCGGTCGCGAAGGGCAAGCGCGAGTTCGACAAGCGCCAGGCCCTGCGTGAGAAGACCGACAAGCGTGAGGCCGAGAGGGCCATGCGCTCCCGCAACCGTCTCGGCGAGTGACCAGCCGACTCGACTAGCGTCAGACTCGTTCAGTCGGTAGACTGAACAGCTGCCTGGCCCGGACGGACTCCGGAGCAGGCGTGGTAACTCAACAGCGTGACAGCGGCTCGCACGTCGGCCTGCATGGGGATGATCGGTTTCGACATTGCCTGTGTGCCGACGGGAAGCGGGCCGAGGACCCACGGTCATCTCGTCAACGATCCGTGGAAACCAACAAGTGCCAATTCCAAGCGCACTGACTTCGCTCTCGCTGCGTAAGCAGCCCAGCACATGAAGTCCGTCGGCCAGGTGATCGTCTTCTAACCTGAGTTCCGGCGTCATCCAGAGGACTTGCTGCACGGTTGCGCCTCAGGGCCGTGCGGGACTTGCACTGAGACTGGGCCTGTCGTCCGAGAAGCCGGTAGCAACGGACGGGGCCGAGCAGAACGAACATCCGGATACGCCCGTAGAAGACGTCGAATTGCAGCGATGGACGGGGGTTCGATTCCCCCCATCTCCACCACCTGCCGATCGTCGGACCGCTGTCACGTGAGTAGCCATCGAAGGCCCCGCATCGTCCCCGGACGGTGCGGGGCCTTCGGCATGCCCGGGCCATCTGCATGCTCGGGCCTTCGGCATGCCCGGCGGAGGGGACTACGCTCCGAGGCACGGTGCCGCAGCCCGTCGGCATCGTCCCGAACGAGAGGTACACCGTGCAGGAGATCGCGATCCGAGTCCGTCTGCGGGAGCAGGACCGTCTGGGCCTGGCCGAGTACGAGCGCATCGTGGGCTCCGTCGCCTCGGTCGCCGCCGTGGTCGCCTGGCTGCCGACGCCCGATGCCCGGTTGGTGCTGCGCGGGCGTGGTGCCGAACCGGTCCGGCTCGAGACGATGTCCTACGGCACGGTGTTCGAGATGCTCGTCGTGATGGACCAGCGCACCCCGGGCGTCGAGCGGGCGGCAGCTGCGGTGGCGGCGCTGCTGGAGTCGGTCCGGCACGAGCGCGTCGAGGACGACGTCGCCGGCATCGCGGGCGAGCTCGACCGGCTTGACCGTTCCGCGCCGCGTGGCCGCTCGGTACCCGAACGGGCGCTCCGGACGTTCCTCGAGGGTGCCCGTGCGGACGCGCTGGCCCGGAAGTCGACGACGCGACTCCGTGCCGCGCAGTCGCTCCTGCGGCTCGCGGAGTCCGGTGCCGAGGTGCTGGTCGAGCGGGTCGAGGACGCCCTCACCCCGGTCGTCAGCGAGCAGGCCGTCGACGTCCTGGCGGACACCGGTTCAGCTGTCGTGGTCGAGCCCGTCGACGGCGTCGAGCCCGTCGGCGTCGAGCCCGTCGCGCCCGAGCCTGAGCAGCCGAAGAAGAAGAACGACGACGAGAAGTCGTCGAAGAAGAAGAAGTCGAAGAAGAAGGACGACGACAAGAAGGACAGCAAGAAGAAGGACAGCAAGAAGTCGTCGAAGAAGAAGGACGACAAGAAGAAGGACGACAAGAAGAAGGACGACAAGAAGAAGGACGGCAAGAAGAAGTAGGCCGCAGAACGCAACCCCGGCGTCGAGACGCACCGCTGTCGCGTGCCGTCCTGACGCCGGGGTTGCGTTCCGCGAGAGGTCAGAAGTCGAACAGGTTGGTGCGGAGACCGCCCTCGCCGTACTCACGACGGAGGATCCCGCGCTGCCGGAGCACCGGCACCAGGTCACCGAGCATCCGGTACACCTGCGCCGGGTGCAGGTCGCCGGACAGGATCACCCCGTCGTTGTCGGCGTCCGACCCGAGCTCGTCGATGAAGTCCGCGAACTCGTCCGCCGTCCCGACGAAGCCCGAGCGGTCGGCGACCCGTCCGAGCTGGGCCTTGCGGGTGAGCAGTTCGCGCAACGGGGCGTCCGGCGTGTCCCCGAGGAGCCCACGGACGGTACCGGCCGAAACGTGGTCGGCGAAGGTGCCCTCGGGGATGGGTGCGTCGAGGTCGAGGGCGAGCAGGTCGGTCTCCGAGTCGCTCGACCACGCCAGCGCGACGGTGCGCAGGGCCTCGTCCGACGGGTGCCGGGACGCCTCGACGATCCGGTCGGCCTCGTCAGGCGAGGACACCACGACGGGCTTGAGGACGAACAGGACACGCAGGTCCTCCGGTCGCCGTCCGACCTCGGCTGCGGCGGCGTGCACCTTCGCCCGGTAGGCGGCGACCGCGGTGGCCGACAGGGGAGCGAGGGCGAGCTGCACGTCGGAGTGCGTCCCGGCGAAGCCCAGTCCTCGACCGGAGCCGCCGGGGGAGACCACGACGGGGTCGGACTCGAGGGGCAGCGCGTTGAGGGGGCCCGCGGTCCGGAAGTACTCGCCGTCGTGCTGGAACGCATCGAGTTCGGCGCCGTCGGCGAAGTGCCAGTCGGACTCGGACTGCAGGTGCCCGGAGCCCCACGAGTGCCAGAGTCGGCGGAGCAGCCCCATCCACTCCTCGGCGCGGTCGTAGGCGGCGTCGTGCGGCAGCGGGTCGAGGCCGGCGTGCCGGGCGCTACCCACGTCGGTGACGACGTTGACGCCGAGCCGGTCCGACGACAGGTGCGCGAGCGTCGCCAGCTGTCGGGCGGCCAGGTACGGCGGGGTGACGCCCGCGTTCACGGTCGGTGCGATGCCGATGTGCCGGGTAGCGGCGAACAGCCACGGGGCGAGCAGCAGCGGGTCGTGCTTCGGCCCGCCGTACGCCTGCCGGATGCGCAGGTCGAGGGTCGACGGGTTGCCGAGGGAGATCGCGTCCTCGGCGATGACCAGGTCGAGTCCGGCGTCCTCGAGGGCCCGCACCGACTGCTGGTACAGCTCCGGCTTCGTCCAGTCGTGTCCCCAGTGCCAGTCCGCGCGACCCCACGCCTGCGGGCCGAACCCGCGCGAGAAGAAGTACCCGACATGCTGCATCCGGGTCATCGGCCGGCCCCGTCGAGCACGGTGACGGACGTGACGGAGGCGGGGCGTGCCTCCCGGCCGACGACCGACGCGACCGACGCGACCGACGCGTCCGACGCGACCGCGCGGACCGCGGCGAACCCGCGTTCCAGGTCGCGGAGCAGGTCGGCGACGTCCTCGATGCCGATCGACAGGCGGACGAGCCCGTCACCGATGCCCAGCGCGGCCCGCTCGGCGGCCGTCCGCCCGGCATGGGTGGTCGTCGCGGGGTGCAGCACCAGCGACCGCACGTCGCCCAGGTGGGTCATCCGGCTGAACAGCTCGACCGCGTCGATGAACGCGTGGGCGGCCGCCTCGCCGCCGGCGAACGTGAACGCGAAGACGGACCCGGCCCCACGGGGCAGGTAGCGCCGGGCGAGGTCGTGGTACGGACTGGAGGCCAGACCCGCGTGGTCGACGCTCGTCACCTCGGGCTGCGCCTCCAGCCACGTCGCGACCGTCAGCGCGTTCGCCACGTGCCGCTCGACGCGGAGCGACAGCGTCTCGATTCCCTGCCGGAGGAGGAACGCGTTGAAGGGGGAGGGCGTCGGGCCGATCCGGGAGGCGACGACGTCCCGCGCGTAGGCGAGGAACGCACCGGTGCCGGCGCGGTCCACGTAGCTGGCACCGCCGAGGGCCCGGTCGGGCTGGGTGAGGTGCGGCCAGCGTTCCGGGGTGGCGGTCCAGTCGAACCGTCCGCCGTCGACGACGACGCCGCCGAGCCCCGAACCGTGTCCGGACAGGAACTTCGACGCGGAGTGGACCACCACGTCGGCGCCGTGCTCGACGGGTTGCACGAGGTACGGGGTCGCGAGCGTGTTGTCGACGACGAGCGGGACGCCGGCGCGGTGGGCGACCTCGGCGACGCCAGCGATGTCGAGGACGTCGTTCTTCGGGTTCGGGATCGTCTCGGCGAAGAACAGCTTCGTCTCGGGTCGGACGGCGGCGGCCCAGGCGTCGAGGTCCCGGGCGTCGGTGACGAAGTCGACGTGGATGCCGAGCCGGCCGAGGTTCTGCAGCAGCAGCCCGCGGGTGCCTTCGTAGATGCTGGCGGCGCTGACCACGTGGTCGCCCGCGGCGAGGAGTCCGAGGAAGGCGACCGTCGCGGCCGCCTGACCGCTGCTCACCAGGAGCGCGTCGGCTCCCCGCTCGAGCAGGGCGATGCGCCGCTCGACGTCGGCGTTCGTCGGGTTGCCGAGCCGGGTGTACGTGTAGCCGTCGTCGGTGCCGGCGAACCGGTCGCGGGCCTGGGCGGCGTCCTCGAACAGGAAGCCGGAGGACATGTGGATCGCGGGCACTCGGGCGCCGTGGGCGGTGTCGGGCAGGAAACCGCCGTGCACCTGTTCGGTCGCGAAACCGGGTCGTTCGTCCGTCATGCGTCCACCTCCGTGCCGGGTCGTCCGGCCGCTCGGGCGTCCGGTCGTTGCGCCGTACTCTCGCAGGCTCGGAGTGGTCCCGCGTCGAATGCGGCGTCGGGTTACGGCGACGCTGTGCGCGGTCGGCGGGCTAGGAGCCGACGAGCGCCCGGATGCCGGTGAGGACGGTCTCGCCGACGGCCAGCAGTGGGCCACGGGCCGCCCACACCGCGACGCCGTTGCCCGCCAGGAACAGCACGAACCAGACGACCGCGGGCAGACGCATCTCGGCGGCCGCGATGTGGAAGTCGGTCTGCACCCGTGCCCCGGTGAACAGCCACCGGACGACCTGCAGGAGCGAGCGCAGTCCGTCGACGAGGAGCGCGGCGCCGAGGGCCGCGACGACCAGCAGGGTCAGGTCCGACGGGCGGACGGCGACCCACACGGCGAGCGCGTCGAACCCGATCACCACGAGCAGCCCGAACCAGTTCCGGACGAACAGGAGCGCGACCAGGCCCACGACGCCGAGCACGGCGACGGGCAGCCAGGGCGAGCCGACCACCGCTCCGGTGACGAGCAGGACACCGGCCCAGATCGGTGCGCTGTAGCCGGCGAACAGGTTGAGCAGCCGCACCAGCCAGCGGACCGCTCCGGGGACGCGGCCGAGCTGCACCCAGGCCTCGCCGGAGCCGTCCGGGTGCAGGTCGATGCGGCGGACACGGCCACCGAAGGGGACCACGACGACGCAGTGCCCGACCTCGTGCACGATCGTCGCGGCCAGGCGGGCGATCCGGCCGAGGAACGGCACGAGGGGGAGCACGGCGCCGATGAGCAGGGCGGCGAACACGGCGGAGGCGGGCAGGGAGGTCAAGCCGACATCGTGGCAGACCGTCCTCGGCGGTTCACTGGGAGACCTGGCTGGTCGTGATCACCCGGCGCCAGGGGCCGTTCGGGACCTTGTCGGCCTCGATGAACCGCCAGGCGATCCGGTCGTCCTCGCCGTCGAGTTCGGCGTAGTGCAGGCAGCCGTTCAGCGCGGGGGAGACGTCCACCCCGGCGCCGTTGTACCGCTTGTTGGCGGGCCGCGCGTTCGTGGAGCCGAAGACGTAGGCGCTGTCGTGGTACGTGCCGGGGCCTGCGTCCTGGACCTGGCCGTAGCAGGTGCGTCCGTCCTTGGTGAGCTGGACCCACCGGTTCTTGAGGTAGCTGAAGCCGTCGTCGCCGCGGTGCTTCCGGTAGGCGGTGTCGCCGGCCCAGGGCACCGTCCTGTCGCGGTCACGGAAGCCGATGCGGTCGTTGACGTCGTCGTACGGCACGTCGAGGTAGAACGGGTTCTCCTTCGGCTTCATGTGCACCGGGAAGTACCCGTTGCCGGCGGTGCGGCGTTCGGTCTGGCAGGTGCGCTTGACGATCACACCGTCGCAGCCGCCGTAGCTGCCCTGCCAGTCGTCGTCGTAGGTCGAGTAGACCTGGCTGCCGTCGTCGGCGTCCGGGTCGAACACCTCGCCGACCCAGAACGTGGTGGAGACGATCCTGGTGTGCCACGGGTAGGTGCGGGCCACCGCTCCACCGCCGGACGGGCTGCCGCAGCCGGCGAGGACCGCGGTGAGCGCGAGCGTGCTGACGAGGGCTGCCGCCCTGCGCAGCCGGACGCCCCGGCCCCGGGAGCCGCGGAGGCGGGTCTTCCGGGGTCGGGGCTGGGGTGTCGTCCGCACGTCACCGGCCGATCGTGCCGGGCGCTGCGGGCGCTGCCGTCGCTGCCGGTGCGGCGGGCGCCGCCGGGGCGGGCACCGACGGTCCGGCGGGCGCCGCCGGGGTGTCGAGCGGGCTCGCCATGCCCGACGTGTCGAGCTGCCCGAGGACCGCACGGGACCGGACGGCCAGGGCGTCGACGGCCGGGGCGATCCGACTGACGCTGCTGCTCGTCTTCGCCGACGTGGTCGCGCTGTTCGTCGTCGTCGTGGTGGTCGCGAGCGGCGGCGCACCGACCGTGTCGTAGGCGGCGACGTCGTCGGTGGTCAGCGTGCCGTTGGTGAACAGGTTCAGGCCGAAGCTGATGCCGTTGAACCCGGCCGGGATCTGGTCCGTCGTCCACACCGCCTGGGTCCACGTGGTGGCCGAGGCGTACCAGGGGCTCGAGGTCCAGTAGTGCCACGACCCGGTGGTCGAGTCGCGCAGGTAGACCGTGAACTGCGTCACCGTGTTCGCCTTGTAGTACTCGCGGAGCGAGTACGTGTGGCCGGCGACGACGGTGGGGGCGCAGTCGCCGAGGTCGAACGTCGGCAGCCACTTGGCGTCGCCGTCCGTGTAGTCGCTGACGGTGAGCGACGTCGCCTTGGTGGTGGTGCCGGTCCGACCCGGGCTGACGGTGCTGAACGCCGCCGTGTTCGACCCGTACCCGCCGTACTGCCAGCACTTCTGACCGCTCGGGCTGGTGGTGGAGGAGGTCTGGAAGGACGGGTTCTGCACGGCGTTGACGCCGGGTGCCGCCGGGCCGGGGACCGGTGACTGCACGACCGGCTGCACCGGGGTGCCGACCGCGTCGCCGACCGTCTTGACGGTGGTGGCGTTCGCCGGGTCCGCCGAGTACGCGGCGAGCCACTGGGCGAACTGCGCGAACAGGGCCGGTGAGGTCGTCGGGTCGAGCGAGGTGTCGTCGCTGATGTGGTGGAAGGTGAGCTGCACCCAGCCGCCCCTGTCGGTCTTCGCCTGGGTGACCTGCTTCTGCAGGTCGGCCAGGGTCCAGTCCGCCTCGACCTGGCTCGGTGCCCGGGTCAGCATGGCGTTGCGGGGCGGCAGGGTCTCCGCCGTGACGCAGCCGGTGCAGTCGTACGGGGTCTGCACGTCGCCGAGGCCGCGGGCGCTGGTGTACCCGCAGGCGCGGACGGCGTCGCGCGTCTTCGTGGTCGACTCCGCGAAGGGGTAGGCGAAGCTCCGGACGGTGTAGCCCCACGACGAAAGAGTGGCACGCGACTGGCAGGCCTGCCGCTGCGCCTCGGCCTGGGACAGCGCCGACATGTCGGGGTGGGTGACGCTGTGGCCACCGATCTCGTTGCCGGCGGCCGCGAGGGTCGCCAGGTCCGACTGCTGCATGTAGCCGGGGGCGTTGAGGTACCCGGTGATGATGTAGAACGTGCCGGTCAGGCCGTTCTGCTGCAGCACCTGCGCGGCCGGCATCTGGTCGGCGTCGCCGTCGTCGAAGGTCAGGCTGACCGTGACGGGCTTCGTGACCGTCGCGGCGCGTGCCGGGGCGGCTCCGAGGAGACCCGTGACGACGATCGCCACGGCCGCCAGGACGGCGAGGATCACCGTCAGGCGGTTGAAGGACTGGTCCTTCGTCATTCGACCGTCACCGACTTCGCGAGGTTGCGGGGCTTGTCCACGTCGCAGCCGAGCTGCAGCGCGAGCTCGCGGGCGAGCATCTGGAGGGGGACGACGGACTCGAGCGGCCCCCAGAGCGACATGCCCTGGTCGGTCACGTCGGTCCGTCGGGAGAGCAGCCGGCCGGCGTCGCGACCGAGCGCGGGCACGTCGGCGCCGGCACCACCGATGGTGATGACGAAGCCACCGCGGGCGCGGACCTCGGCGACGTTCGCCTGGATCTTGTGCGCACCGTTGTCGACGACGACCACGGGGGTGCCGTCGGTGACGAGTGCGAGCGGGCCGTGCTTGAGCTCGCCGGCCGGGTAGGCCTCGGCCCACCGGTAGGACAGCTCCTTGAGCTTGAGCGCACCCTCGGCAGCGAACGGGAGGCCCGCCCCGCGTCCCAGGAACAGGAACCCGGAGGCGTCGCGCACGCTCGAGACGAGCAGCGGGATCCGGTCGAGGGACGCTTCGGCCGCGCCGGCCAGGAGGCCCGGCAGCCGCTGCATGTCGCCCACGAGCGCCAGTGCACGCGAGCGGTCGATCCGGCCGGACGCCACCAGAGCGGAGATCATCGCCGAGACGCCGACGACGACCTGCGCCGTGAACGTCTTCGTCGCGGCGACGCCGATCTCCGGACCGGCGTGGCAGTCGAGCACCGCGTCGGCACGACGGGCGAGCGACGAGTGCAGGTTGTTCGTCAACGCGAGCACCTGGTACCGGTCCGCGAACCGGTCGAGCGCACGGAGCACGTCCGCGGTCTCGCCCGACTGGCTGATCGCGACGACCAGGGTGCCGGGCGTCAGGACGGCCTGGTCGGCCTCGCTGGCGACGACGGTGTCGGTGGGGACACCGCCGAGTCCGCGGAGCGCGGTCGCGATGACCTGCCCGGCGTTCAACGAGGTCCCGCACGCCACGACGGCGACGCGCTCGAACGGCGCGAGCCCGAGGCCGCGCCACATCGAGCCGTCGACCGCGCGTCCGGCGATCCGGTCGAGGATCTCCGCGACGACGGCGGGCTGCTCCTCGATCTCCTTCGCCATGTGGTCGGTGTGGTCACCGAGCTCGAGCGCCTCGGCGGCGAACGGCGACGGCGTCGCGAACGGCACCGCCACGACCTCGCCACGGGAGGACCAGGTCCAGCTCTCGCCGAGCTCGACGACGTCCCCGTCCCGGAGCGCCACGAAGGTCTCCGCCCACGTGGCGATCGCACCGATGTCGCTCGCGACGAAGTCACCGCGGGCGGCACGGGCCACCACGAGCGGGGACCGGTCGGCCGCGACGACCATCCGGCCGTCGCGGGCGTCGAGGACCACGATGGCCCAAGAGCCCTCGAGCTGCGCGGTCGCGATCTGCACCGCGAGCATCAGGTCCGGGTCGACCGCCAGGGCACGCTCGACGAGGTGCGTGATGACCTCCGAGTCGACCTCGGACACGAACACGTGTCCCTGGGCGCTCAGCTGCTCGCGGAGCAGGTCCGCGTTCTCGATGATGCCGTTGTGCACGACGCTGATCCGACCGGAGCAGTCGGCGTGCGGGTGCGCGTTCGTCTCACGGACGGCGCCGTGGGTCGCCCAGCGGGTGTGGCCGATGCCGATGCCCGTGAACGGGTCACCGGAGCGGGCGGCGACCAGCGTGCGCAGGTCGCCGACGCGGGACACCGAACGGATCGTCTCGGTGCCGCCGGTGCTGGTGCGGACGGCGATTCCGGCCGAGTCGTAGCCGCGGTACTCCAGACGCTCCAGACCGTCCAGGAGGTACGGGGTGGCGTCGTCCGCCACCCGTGCCGCGATGATGCCGCACACGGCTAGACCGCCGCCGTCGCGCTCGCCGGGGCACCCGCCGTCGCACCCGCCGGGGCGGCGTCGGTGACGTCGTCGGCGACCGCGCGGGAACGCACGTCCTCCGCGACCAACCGGACCACGGCCTCCAGGGGGGTCACCGGGGCGAACCCGACGGCGGCCTCGGCACGCGTGTTGTCCGGGACACGACGGCGCATGTCCTCGTAGCCCTCGCCGTACGCCTCGTCGTAGGGGACGTAGGTGATCTGGCTGTCCGAACCGACGATGTCGATGACGAGCTCCGCCAGCTCGGCGATGCTGATCTCGCGCTCGCCGCCGAGGTTGAACGCCTCGCCGTAGGCCGCGTCGTGCTCGATGAGCGCGACCATCGCGGGGACGACGTCGCCGACGAACGAGAAGCAGCGCGACTGGACGCCGTCGCCGTACACGGTCAGCGGCTCGCCGCGGACGGCCTGGCCGACGAGGTTCGGGACGACCATGCCGTAGCGACCGGTCTGGCGCGGACCGACCGTGTTGAACGGACGGGCGATGGCGACCCGCAGGCCGTACTCCTTGAAGTAGGCGTGCGCGAAGGCCTCGTCGATGCCCTTCGCTGCGGCGTAGGTCCAGCGGGCCACGAGCGGCGAGCCGAGCACGCGGTCGGCGGTCTCGTGCAGCGCGTCGGCGGTGTTCTTGCCGTAGATCTCGCTGGTGGAGACGAGGAGCAGCTTCGCGCCGGCGGCGACACAGGCGTCCAGGACGTTCTCGCTGCCGTGGATGTTCGTGCGGAGCCCCTGCAGCGGGTGGTCCACGATGAGCTTCACGCCGACCGCGGCGGCCAGGTGGAAGACCCGGTCCGAACCGGCGACCAGGTCGGCGACGAGTTCACGGTCGAGGATGCTGCCCTCGACGACGCGCAGTCGCTCGTGTCCGGCGACGGCGGCCAGGTTGTCGGCACGGCCGGTCGAGAAGTCGTCGAGGACGACGACGTCGTCGCCGTCGGCGAGCAGGCGTTCGACGAGGTGGCTGCCGATGAACCCGGCACCTCCGGTGACGATGGACTTCATGGCGTTCCCTTTCAGAGGAGGATGCGGCCGGTGAGGTCCGCAGCCCGGTAGGTGGTGTCGATCACGAGCTGCTCGCCGGTGATCCAGGACAGGTCGGCGTCGGTGTGCCGGGTGTGCAGCAGCACGACGTCTGCAGCGAACGCGGCCTCGTCGACGACGTCGTCGAGGACCGTGCCGTCGTGCAGGCGGACCGAGTCGAAGCGGTGGTCGGCGAACCCGACCTCGGCACCGGCGGCGATCAGGCCCTCGAGGATCTCGAGCGCGGGGGACTCGCGGAGGTCCGCGACGTCACGCTTGTAGGCGATGCCGACGACGAGCACCCGGGCACCACGGAGGCCACGGCCCGCGTCCGAGAGGACCTCGCGGGTGCGGTCGACGACCCGACCCGGACGGGCTGCGATCTCGGTCATCGCCTGCGTGATCATCGGCGCGGCCTGTCGGTCGGCCTTGAGCTGCCAGAGCAGGTAGTGCGGGTCGCAGGGGATGCAGTGACCGCCGACGCCCGGGCCCGGCATGAACGCCATGAACCCGTACGGCTTCGTCGCCGCGGCGTCCACGACGTCCGCCACGTCGATGCCCATCGTCCGGCAGATGTCCGAGAACTCGTTCGCCAGCGCGATGTTCACCGCGCGGAAGGTGTTCTCGAGCAGCTTCGTCATCTCGGCCGCGGCGAGCGAGGGCACGCGGTGCACCCGGGCGTAGCGGCCGAGCATCTCGTCCGCGATCTCGGCGCACTCGGGCGTCGCCGCACCGAGCACACGCGGGACGTCCTCGTGCGCGACCGAGGCGTTGCCCGGGTCGATGCGCTCCGGGCTGAACGCGACGAACACGTCTCGACCCGGCAGCAGCCCACGCTCGGTGAGGGGCTGCACGAGCAGGTCGTCGGTGCACCCGACGTAGGTGGTGCTCGTCAGCATGAGGAGCTGCCCGGGGACGGCGTGCTCGACGACCGTCGCGGCGGCACCGCGGAGGATCGCCAGGTCCGGCACCAGGTACTCGTCGACCGGCGTCGGCACGCAGACGATCACGGCCGCCGCACGGGCGAGCATCGACGGGTCGTCGGTGAGGACGAAGTCGTCCGCCAGGAACGCCGACTCGAGCCGCACCCGGTCGTCGTCGAGCAGGTCGGCGCCGCGGGACCGGATCGTCTCCAGGCGGCGCTGCGACACGTCGAGGCCGACCACCGAGGTGCCCGAGTGGTGGTACGCCAGGGCCGTCGGGAGCCCGACGTAGCCGAGACCCACGATGGCCACGTCGAACTCGAAGCCGCGGGTCCCGCCGTGTGCGGTGGTGCCCCGGGTGAGCGGCACGCTGCTGCTCAGGGGGGCCGAGACGTCCGGGGACGTCGGGACGGTCGTCGTCGTCGGAGCGACCGGCGACGTGCGGACCGACAGGGCGTCGGACGGCGGAGGTGCGATGGACATGCGGGTTCCCCTCGGGTCGGGACACAACCGGGACGTCCCGGCAGGCACCGACCGCCGTCGGGTGGGAGCGCGGGATCGGGTGGGCCGTGTCCGGGCCACCGTCCGTCCCCGGATCAGGCGGGGGCGGACGGTGGCGGTCCGGGTGCGGCCGGTCGGGTACCGATCTCGGGTACGCGGTCCTGCCCCGATGACGGGGCCGGCGGTCGGTGCGTTGCCACCATCACGGGTCGGGCCACCCGCCGGCAACGCCACCGAGCCGGTCTTGCGGTGCCCCGCAGCACCGTGGCGGCGACTGCGGGGCCGCATGCGGACTCACGCAACCGCATGCGGCCCCGGGTGCGGGAATGCGGTGCGGAGTCTCCGCCGTGCCGCTTAGCGTCGCCCCATGCTCACGTTCGTCGTCGCCCTCGTGCTCGTCCTCGGCGTCAACACGATCCTCTGGACCACGGTCGGCGCGACCCGGGTCGTCACCGCCCGTCTGCACCGCGTCGGCGCCGACGGCCGCGGTCGTCGGGCCCACCGCCGCGGCATGCCGGCACCCGTCCCGCGGGGCTACCGACCGCCGACGACCGCCGACGTCGCCGTCCTCGTCGCCGCGCACGACGAGGAACTCGTCATCGAACGCACCATCCGCTCCGCGGCCGAGCACCTGCCACCCGAGCAGATCCTCGTCGTCTCCGACGGGTCCTCGGACCGCACCGTCGAGATCGCCCGAGCCGCCGGCGCCCAGGTGTACGACCTGCAGCCGAACCGCGGCAAGGCCGGTGCCATCGCGGCCGCCATCGAGCACTTCTCGATCCCGGAGCGCTTCGAGGTGATGATGCTCCTGGACGCCGACACCCACCTGTCCACCGACTACTTCACCACCGGGCTGCCGGAGTTCTCCGCCCCCGACGTCGTCGCCGTCGCCGGTCGCGCCACCACGATCCTGGAGCCCCGCGCACCCACCTTCTTCGGCCGCCTGCTCGTCGCCTACCGCGAACGCGTCTACGTCGCCGTCCAGTACCTGCAGAAGTTCGGCCAGGCCGCCCCCGCCGCCAACGTCGTCGCCATCGTCCCCGGCTTCGCCTCGATGTACCGCACCCGGATCCTCCGCGACATCGACATCACCGCCGAGGGTCTGGCCATCGAGGACTTCAACATGACGTTCGAGGTGCACGCCAAGGAACTCGGCCGCGTCGCGTTCCGCCCCGGCGCCGCCATCGCCTACACGCAGGACCCCGACACCCTCCGCGACTACGCCAAACAGGTCCGACGCTGGAACCTCGGCTTCTGGCAGACCCTCCGGCGCCACCGCTTCGGCCTCCGCCGCTTCGGACTCGCCACCGGACTGTTCGTGCTCGAGCTCCTGACGTCGAGCGTGATGATGCTCCTGCTACTGCCCGCGGTGGCGCTCGCCGGGACCGCTGCGGTCCTCGTGGCGCTCGGCATGGGCGCCGGGTTCCCGGACGCCGTGCTCGCCGTCGACCCGGTCACCGGGATCGTGGTCGGCGTGCTGCTGCCCGACTACCTGCTCACCATCGTCGTCGCGGTGGTCTCCCGCCGCGGCGTCTACGTCCTGTACGGCCTGACCTTCCCGCTCCTCCGGGTCCTCGACTCGTACCTGTGCCTCCGCGCCCTGTTCCTCGCCTTCCGCGGTGGTTCCAGCGGGGTCTGGCACAGCCCCACGCGGCGGGCGGCCACCGTCTGACACGGCGGGCGCGACCCCACGACGAACGGGAGGCCCGGTACCAGCTGGTACCGGGCCTCCCGTCTCGTCTGCGGTCGCGTCTACCCGAGCAGCGCCACCAGGTGCGAGCGCGAGCGCGCCCCGACCTTCCGGTAGATCTGCGTGAGTCGGAGCTCCACCGTCCGCTGCGACATGTACAGCGACGAGGCGATCTCGCGGTTCCGGTAGCCCTCCGTGACCTTCTGGACCACGGCCTGCTCCTCGGCGGTGAGCAGGGTGAGGACCGGCGTGCCGTCCGGTGCGCTCCGCGGCGTCGTCGGCGACGGCGTCGAGTCGAACTGCGACTGCCGGAGCGCCGACGACCCGACGGCCGGCGGCATCGCGGCGACGCCCTGCGGGGCGGCGAGCGGACGACGGAGCCCCGCTGCCTCGTAGGCCGCGGCGGACGCTGCCCCGAGCCGTGCGCGGTCCGGACCGGTGCCCGTCGACGCGAGCGCGGCGAGGGTCCGGGCGCGCTCGAACTGCGAGTCCGTGGGCTCGAACAGCTCGAGCGCACGGTGTCGTGCGGCCTCGCGGGTGGTGTCGTCGCTGACCAGGGCCAG
Organism: Curtobacterium sp. PsM8; assembly: GCF_030433875.1. Lineage (NCBI taxonomy): Bacteria > Bacillati > Actinomycetota > Actinomycetes > Micrococcales > Microbacteriaceae > Curtobacterium > Curtobacterium sp. PsM8. The sequence continues at coordinate 48,724 of NZ_JARUXD010000013.1, forward strand.
ACTCCGTGCCAGGACGAGGGCGCCCCAGCGCGACGGGTGTGCCCGGTGGTCGGCGGCGAGACGGGCCGTCGTGGTCCGCGCGTCGTCGGTCCGGCCGAGCCGCACGTACGCCTCGATCAGGTCGCCGAGGTGCCGGAGCACCGTCGGGTTCCGGACCGTCCGGCCGATCGCGTCGGCGGTCTCGAGTGCCGCCGCGGCTTCCTCGGCACGACCCTCGAACAGCAGGACCCGGCCACGGAACGCGTGCAGCTTCGCCGTCGCACCCCAGAGGCCGCTCGTGGAGCGGAGCGCGAGGCACCGGTCGAGCACCTCGAGGGTGGCCACCGGGCGACCCTCGAGGAAGTGCCGCCAAGCGATCGCGATGGCCCGCGAGGGCTCCCGCAGTCGCTCGACGACGCTCGACCCGGTCTCCCAGGCGTCGATCGCGCGGAGGGCGAGCCGGAAGTTGCCCGAGCGCACCTCGTTCTCCGCGGTCAGGTACCGGGCGGCCTCGACCCACACCGGAGCGGTGTGCGACGAGCGTGCCAGGACCAGCGCGAACACCCGGCGGGCACTGCGGTACCGCTCGGACAGGCTGAGCGCGTGGGCGAGCAGCAGCAGCGTCGGGTCGGAGAGGGCCAGCAGGCTGGTCGTCGCGAGACCGTCGTGCAAGTCCCGGTCCGGCGGCAGGTGTCCGTCGACCGCGGCGACCATCTGCCGTGCGGCCTGCAGGATCTGCGCCGTGTGCGGCGGCAGTGCCGACTCGAACGGTTCGGCACGCTGCAGCAGGTCGCGGGCGTGCTCCAGCTCCCAGGCCTCGGCCCGGAAGCTCGCGACCATGGCCAGGAGGCCCGTGACGGCCTCCGCCTCGGCGGCGTCGGTCGCGTCGGCGGGGACGAGCAGCTCGTCCGCCTCGACGGCCTCGCCGCTGAGGTACTGCACCGAGTAGTGCAGCCGCAGGCGGCGCACGTCGTCGAGGCGGGACCGGAACGGCGCGATCGCGGCGAGGTAGCGCGCTGCGTAGCCGAGCAGGCGGTGTGCGAGCAGGACCTCGGCGACCGCCAGGAGCGCCAGGTGCTCGCTCTCCGACCGGGTGCCGACGTGCAGCGCACGCTCGGTGAGCGTCACGGCCGCCGCGGCGTCGCCGTCCGCCGCGTACGCCAGGGCGGCGTGCAGCAGGGCGACGGCGTCCGGCAGGTCGTCCGTGAAGCTCCGGTGCCACGACGCCGCACGCGGGTCGTGGGCGGCTGCGGACGCGGCGAGCTCGGCGTGTGCCGCGCGGCGGTCGCGGGCCGTCATCCGCCAGTGCAGGAAGGAGCGCACGAGCGGGGAACGGACCGAGATCGACTGGCCGCGGACCGTGACGAGCCCGACGGACGCGAGGTCCTCGACGACGTCGCGGTCCCACTCCGGACCGCCCGCCTTCGTGACGGGGACCAGGGCGAGGCGGGCCAGGACGTCCAGATCGCGTCCGGGGACCGCCGCGACCACGGGTGCCACGATGCGGTCCGTCGTCGGGGTGGGACGCAGCGGCAGCACGAGGGGTTCGGTGCCGAGCAGCTGCTCACGGCGGAGCATGCCGAGCTGCTCACGGAGCACACCGGGGTTGCCGGCGGTCTGCTCGGCGATGACCGCCAGGACACCGTCGTTCGCGTCGTCGGCGGCCAGCTCCCGGGCGAGCAGCAGTGCCTCGTCCGGGTGCAGGGGCGCCAGGCGCAGCGACGGCAGGGCCGCGAGCGGGCTGTCCGACGGCACGGTCGCCACCGTGGCGACGACGCGGAGGGACGTCCCGACGAGTCGGCCGGCGAGGAACGCGATGAGCGTCTGGCTCGCCGCGTCCATCCGGTCGAGGTCGTCGATGAGCACCAGCGTCGGCGCCATCTGGAGGGTGCGCAGGGTGTCGAGGAGTTCGTGCGCCACGACGATGACCTGCGCGGGGTCCGCGTCGCGCACGGTCCCGAGGATCCGGGAGACGTGTGCGGCGGCCCGGGGGTCGTCGAGTGCGCTGAAGAGCGTCGTCACACCACCGAGCGGCCAGCGGGATTCGCTGCCGTTCACGCCGATGCGGACGACGGGGAGGGAGACGCGGCTGCTGGCCGCGTCGAGGACGCTCGTGCGTCCGGAGCCGGGATCGCCGACGACGACCAGCGCGGACTCCCGGGGGAGTACGGCGAGGGTCGTGATCCGGTCGACCTCAGTGCGTCGACCGGTGAGTTCCATCAGGACTCACCGGCCTCCGGCGCCAGGGACGGGGGAGCGTGACGCACCGGCGGGGAAGCCGGCGACGTGGGAGCCCGCAGCGGAGTGGGTGGCTCCGCGGAGGGTGGTGCCGGCGGACGACGGGTGGGTGGCCCGGTTCGCTGGCAGGGTCGACGTGTGGACAGATCGCGGATGACGAGCCTGGGTGGGCTCGGTTCCGCTCGGGAACGATGATGTCATCGTCTTGATCACCCCTCGGGTTAGGGTCTTCGGACGAATGACGGCGGGTCCGTGCTCGCTGGGACTAGGGATCCCGGTGCGGTCACATGACCTTCCGTCAGGAGAACGCTAACCCCTCTTCGGCGATGCTGAGCCGTCCGTCAGGGAAAGGTCTCGATACGCGTGCCCCCAGTCCGGGGGGAAAGGCGGACCCCCGTCCGGACGCCGTGGTAAGCGTCGGGGTACAGAACCGTGGGTCTGCCCGGAGCACGGCCCGGGTACGAACGGGGCGGTGAGTGAGCGGACGGGCGAGCAGGCGGACGAACGGACAGCGGACCGACAGCGGTGGCGGGCGTTCGGGGTCTGCGTCGCGGTCGCGGCACTGACGATCCTGGACCTGTCGAAGGTCAACGTCGGCCTGCCGTCGATCGAGCAGTCGCTGCACGCCACGAGCTCCTCGCTGCAGCTCATCGTCGCCGGGTACGCCCTGGCGTTCGGCCTGGCGCTGGTGCCGGCCGGACGGCTCGGCGACCTGACGAACCGGCGGCGCCTGTTCGTCATCGGGCTCGTCGCCTTCACCGTGTCGAGTCTGCTCTGCGCCTTGGCACCGACGATCGAGGTGCTCACCGTCACCCGGATCCTGCAGGGCTTCGCCGCGGGGACCCAGATGCCGCAGGTGATCGGCCTGGTGCATCAACTGTTCCGCGGCGAGGAACGCGGTCGGGCGTTCGGCCTGTTCGGCGCGGTGATCGGGGTGTCCACGGCACTCGGTCCGACGATCGGCGGCGGCCTCATCGCACTCGGCGGCGAGCAGGACGGATGGCGGCTGCTGTTCTGGATGAACGTGCCACTCGGTGTCGCCGCGCTCGTCGCCGCCTGGCGGCTGCTGCCCCGCGGTGACCAGGGCCGGGCCACGGACCGCGAGCTCGACGTCGTCGGGATCCTGCTGCTCGGGGTCGCGATCGTCGCCGTGATGCTGCCGTTCGTGACCACCTCGGGCGGCGGCGGATCGGCCGCCCGGTGGCTCTGGCTGGCGGTCTCGGCGGTCTTCCTCGTCGGCTTCGTGCTGTGGGAACAGGGGTACAAACGCCGGGGGAAGTCCCCGGTCGTCCACTTCGAGCTGTTCCGCCGGTCGTCCTACCGGAACGGCCTGGCGATCGTCGCCGTCTACTTCGCGGCGCTGCCGGCGTCGTTCCTCATGGTCACGCTCTACCTGCAGGAGGGGCTCGGGCTCGCTCCGGTGTTCGCCGGCATGGTGAGCGTCCCGTTCGCGATCACGAGCGCGGTCGGCTCCTACGTCGGCGGACGACTGGTGAACCGGATCGGTCGGGCGCTCGTCGTCGCCGGGCTCGGTGCGGTCGTCGTCGGTTTCGTGCTGCTCATGCTCGCCGCGGTCCTCACCCCGCCCGAGGTCACCCCGTGGGCGATGGCCGGGGCCTTCCTGGTCGGCGGACTCGGCGGCGGCTTCGTGGTCTCGCCGAACCAGACCCTGACGCTCGCCGAGGTGCCGGTCGAACAGTCCGGGGTCGCCGGGTCCATGCAGCAGCTCGGGCAGCGCGTCGGCACGGCGATCGGCACCGCGGTGGCGACGAGCATCTTCTACGGGATCGTCCGCGGCGAGTCCGCGGGGGCGGGTTTCGGGGCGGGCACCAGCGGCGGCGGGGCGGGCGCCGGCGGCCGGTTGGACGCGTACCACGACGCCTTCCGGAGCGGGACGACGTTCACGGTCTCGCTCATCGCGGTGGCGCTCGTGCTCGCGGTCGCCGACCTCGTGGTCCGGCGGCGCGCTGCCGCTCGCGAGGGGGACCGGCGCGCGGGCGACCGGGGCGAGGGGGACCGGGGCGGCGTGCCCGAGGGCCAGCACGGGGCGGAGGCGGGGCGGCAGGACTGAGGGGGCGTGCCTCCCGTCCGGTCGTCGGCGGCGGGTGCGCCCGTCAGCTGCGGCGGACGACCTCGACGACCGCGTCGTGGACCAGGCCGTTCGACGCCAGTGCGCTGCCGTGCCAGGGACCCGGGTCGCCGTCGAGCGAGGTGAAGCGTCCGCCCGCTTCCTCGACGATCGGCACCAGGGCGGCGATGTCCCACGGCTTGAGGTCCGGCTCGCCCGCGACGTCGAGGACCCCCTCGGCCACCATCATGTACGACCACATGTCGCCGTAGGCGCGCGTGCGCCAGACCTTGCGGGACAGCGCGACCAGGGTGTCGAGCCGGTCGTCGTCGTCCCACTGCTGCAGGGAGTTGTAGCTGAGGCTGGCGTCCTCGAGCGTGCTGACACCCGACACGTGCAGCGGCCCCTCGAGCGAGTGTGCGCCGAGGCCGGTGGCTGCCCACCAGCGCTTTCCGAGCGCCGGGGCGCTCACCACGCCGAGGACCGGACGGCCGTCGACCGCCAGCGCGATGAGGGTCGCCCACACCGGGACGCCTCGCAGGTAGTTCGCGGTGCCGTCGATCGGGTCGACGACCCACTGGCGGTGCCCCTCGCTCAGCGCGTCGGCGCCGGAGTCAGCGGTGGTCTCCTCGCCGAGGAACGCGTCGTCCGGGCGTTCCGCCGTGAGCCGCTCCCGCAGCGCCCGCTCGACGGCCTGGTCGGCGTCGGTGACCGCGGTGTGGTCGGCCTTCTGCGACACGTGCAGGTCGGCGGCGCGGAACCGGTCGAGGCTGATCGCGTCGGCGGTGTCGGCGAGGGAACGGGCGAAGTCCAGGTCGGCGCTGAGGTCCACGAGGGCCAGCGTACCGGGGGCGCGGTGCTGGCGCGGGGTGGCGGCTGTCCGACTGCGGACGGCTGTCCGGCTGCGGAAGTCAGTCCGACTGCCGACGTCAGGCCGCCACGACCTCTTCCTCCTCGAGCAGCGTGACGGCGCGCTCGCGGGCGATGCGGGTCCGGCGGGCGACGAGACCGTGCACGACGACGCAGAGCAGCAGCACGGCGACCAGCCAGAGTGCCAGCACCAGACCGCTCCGGCCCAGCGAGGCGCCCGGGAAGTACTGCAGGTCCTGCGCGGCCTGCAGCCAGGCGGCGCCGCTCCAGAACGTGTTGAGGCCGGCGAAGAACCCGGGCTGGAACGCCGGCTGGAAGATGCCGCCCGAGGACGTGAAGTTGAGCATCACGAACAGCATCGTCAGCACCGGGGTGGTCCACCGGCCGATGAGTGGGTGCAGCCCGACACCGAGCGCGATGATGACCGCGTCGTAGAGCCAGGCGAACAGGAAGACCTGCCACTGGTGGGTCGTCAGCACGCCGTACACCGGTCCGGCGACGACGATGCCGATGCCCGCGACGACGCCCGCGGTGACGAGCCCGACGACGGCGGTCCACACCGGACGGAGGCGGGTGGCGAACGCGGCGACGGCGATCGCAGACGAGTACCCGCCGACGCTCAGGCCGACCAGCAGGAAGAACAGACCCTGGCCGGTGGTGTCCTGGTCACCGGTGGGGACGACGTCGACGACGTGGAACGGCAGGTGCTGCTCGAAGGCGATCGGCACGAACACCTTCTGCGCGGCCGAGGCGGTGGTCTCGCTGGCGGCGGTCGAGACGTAGAGCGTCGCGGCCGAGTCGCTCGGCGCGTACACGGCAGCCAGGTCACGGTCGCGGACCTGCTGCTCGGCGGCCTCCGTGCTGCTCACGACGTGGGCGACGAGGGCGCCGTCGGACTGGTCGGTCACGGTCTGCGCGAACACCTGGGTGGCCGGGGTCGTGCCGACGATGCCGACGGGCAGGTCGTGCGGGGTCGGGGCGTGGAAGGCGCCGAGGTAGGCCAGCGTCATGCCGACCGCCAGGAAGAGCGGCACCAGGATGTGCGAGCCGAACGAGCGGAGCACTCCGGCGAGTCCCTGCGGGCGCAGCACGCCGGGGGCGCGGTGCGGCGGGCGCTGGGCGGCGTGGCCGTGGACGGCGGTCGGGCCGGGGGTGGAGGAGGACGACGCGCTCGGCGCGTAGTTGTACTTTGCAACTTCGGACACGAGGGGACAGCGTACGCCCGCCCCTGCCCGAAGTCGAGCGACGCAGCTCGAGCGACGCGGCGGGCCTACGCCGTCCCGGGGTCCTCGGCGCCCATGCCCGTGAGCAGCGCCCGGAACGAGTCCAGCCGCTCCACACCCGTCGCCCCGAGCTCGCCGTTCTGCACCCGGTCGACGATCTCCCAGTCGTGCGCCTGGTCGAGGGGGATGCCGTCGGGGGAGTCCTGCACGGTGACCGCGTGCGAGGCGAACGCCCGGAACACGTTCTCCGGCTGCACGTGCCCCAGCCCGAACGACCGGACGCCCGGGGTGTCGATGATCCAGCCGCCGTCCCGCACCCGCAGCGCGATCGAGGACGACGACGTGTGCCGCCCGCGCCCGGTCACCGAGTTCACGACGCCGATCGCCCGCGTCGACCCGGTCAGGGCGTTCACGAGCGTCGACTTGCCCACGCCGGAGTGTCCGACGGTCACGGTGACCTTGTCGTCCAGCAGGTCGTGCAGGGCCGCGAACGGGACGTCGTCGGAACGGCTCGTCACGATGCGCAGGTCCAGGCAGGCGAAGTGCGCCAGGAACGGTGTCGGGTCGGCGAGGTCGGTCTTCGTGATGCAGAGGATCGGGTCGAGGCCCGCGTCGAACGCCGCCACCAGGTACCGGTCGATCAGACGCGTCCGGGGCTCCGGGTCGGCCGCGGCCACCACGATGAGCATCTGGTCGGCGTTGGCGACGATGACGCGCTCGACCTCGTCCGAGTCGTCGGCACTGCGTCGGAGCAACGAGGTGCGCTCGGCCACCCGGACGATGCGGGCCAGCGAGCCCTCGTCGCCGGAGACGTCACCGGCGAGCGACACGTGGTCCCCGGTCACGACGGACTTCCGGCCGAGTTCCCGTGCCTTCGTGGCGGTGACGACGTGCTCGCCGTCCTCGTTCGTCACGAGGACGCCGAACCGACCGCGGTCGACGTTCGTCACCCAGCCGGTCGGGGCGTCGTCGTACGTGGGGCGGGTCTTGGTGCGCGGCCGGTTGCCCTTCGGGTTCGGGCGCACGCGGACGCTGGACTCGTCGTACTGGCCGTACGGCTCGTCCTCGTCGCCGCCGTCGGTGTCGTCCCACCAGCTCATGCCGGGTCCCCCTCGGTGGTGTCGGCGACCTGCGTGCCGGCGCTCGTCGCCAGGAGGTCGGCCCACAGCTCCGGGAACTGCGGCAGCGTCTTCGCGGTCGAGCCGATGTCGTCCACGGCCACGCCCTCCGTCACCAGGCCGACGACGGCCCCGGCGGTGGCCATCCGGTGGTCCTCGTAGGCGGCCCAGTCGCCGCCGTGGAGCCGCGCCGGGTCGATCCGCAGGCCCTCGGGACGTTCCGTCACCGCGCCTCCCAGGCCGTTGACGTCCGCCGCCAGCGCGGCCAGCCGGTCTGTCTCATGGCCGCGCAGGTGCCCGATGCCGGAGACCTCGCTCGGGCCGTCGGCCAGCGCCGCGAGCGCGACGAGCGCGGGGGCGAGTTCGCCGCCGCGTGTCAGGTCCAGGTCCACCCCCGGGACGGAGGCCCCACCCCGGATCCCGACGCCGCCGTCGAACACCAGGTCGTCACCGTCGCGTGTCACGGTCGCGCCCCACAGCGGCAGGAGCGTCTCGAGGTCGGCACCGACCTGCGTCGTCTCGGTCGGCCAGTTCCGGATCCGGACCGTCCCGCCGGCGACGAGGGCGGCGACCGCGAACGGAGCCGCGTTCGAGAGGTCCGGTTCGATCGTGACGTCACGCGCCCGGATCGGTCCGGGGTGCACGACCCACTCGCCGACCGTGGGTTCCTCGACCTGCACGCCCCGCGCACGCAGGACCTCCACCGTCATCGCGATGTGCGGCAGGCTCGGCAGTCGCTCACCGGTGTGCCGGAGGTGCAGCCCCTCGGTGAAGCGCGGTGCGGAGAGCAGCAGGCCGGAGACGAACTGGGACGACGCCGAGGCGTCGACGTCGAGCGTGCCGCCCCGGACCGAGCCGGTCCCGACGAAGCTGAAGGGCATCGCGCCGCCGCCGTCGTCGGTGACCTGCACGCCGAGGTCGACGAGTGCCTTGACGATCGCGGCCATCGGGCGCTTCCGTGCGTAGGGGTCGCCGTCGATCGTGACCGGTCCCTCGGCCAGGGCGGCGAGCGGCGGCAGGAAGCGCATCACGGTGCCCGCGAGCCCGCAGTCCACGCGGACGTCGCCGTGCATCGGACCGGGGGTCACCCGGAGGTCCGGGCCGTACGGGTTCGCCGGGTCCCCGGCGGCCGGCTCGACCTCGTCGATGCCGACGCCGAGCTGCCGGAGCGCGGCCGTCATCAGCGCGGAGTCGCGGGAGTGCAGCGGCAGGCGGATCGTCGAGGGGCCGTCGGCCAGGGCGGCGAGCACCAGCTCCCGGTTGGTCAGCGACTTCGAGCCCGGCAGGGCGACGTCGCCGGCCAGCGGGCCGCGCGCGACCGGGGCGGACCAGGGGTGGGAATGCGTCGTGGCTGCCATCGGTTCACCACACTACTGAACCCATCGGGAGGAGCACGGTGATCGCACTCGCACCGTCACGAACGGCCGACACAGCACTGCTGCCTCGGGCCGTCACGACGCTCGCCGAGCCACAGGGCCCGGACACCACCGTCCGCCTAGACTGGCGGGCGATGACGACCGACGAACCGCAGCACGCACCGGACGACCTGGTCGACGAGACCGAGGAGCAGCTCGACGCCGTCGAGGACGAGGACCTCGCCGGACTCGACGCCGACGCCGGACCGGAGCCCGTCGACGCGAAGACCGTTTCCGAGCACGAGCTGCGACGGCTGTTCGAGGACCAGGCACTGCCGTTCATGGACCAGCTGTACGGCGCCGCGATGCGGATGACCCGGAACCCGGCCGACGCCTCTGACCTGGTGCAGGAGACCTTCGTGAAGGCGTTCGCCGCCTTCCGGCAGTTCCGCCAGGGCACGAACCTCAAGGCGTGGCTCTACCGGATCCTCACGAACACGTTCATCAACACGTACCGCAAGAACCAGCGGAACCCGTACCAGGGCACCATCGACGAGCTCGAGGACTGGCAGCTGGGCGGCGCGGAGAGCGTCACGCAGTCGATCTCGGCGCGCTCCGCCGAGGCCGACGCCATCGACCACCTGCCGTCCTCCGCCGTGAAGGACGCGCTGCAGGCCATCCCGGAGGACTTCCGGATGGCCGTTTACTTCGCCGATGTCGAAGGGTTCTCGTACCAGGAGATCGCCGACATCATGAAGACCCCCGTGGGGACGGTCATGAGCCGCCTCCACCGTGGACGCCGGCTCTTGCGGGGGCTCCTGGCGGAACACGCACGAGAGACCGGCATCGTCCCGGACGCAGCGTCGACGGCGACGATGCGCGGACGAGGCCGAGGTGCAGGCACGCGGGCGGCCACGACGGCCGGCACCCGCACGACGCGGAAGGACGCACGATGAGCGGGTGCGACTGCTCGAAGGCGAAGGCGGAACTCGAGGAGTTCCTGCACGACGAGCTCCGACACGAGGACGCCGCGGACATCCGCGAGCACATGGACGGCTGCGAGGACTGCCTCACCGAACACCGCGTCGGTGTCGTCCTGATGGAGACCGTCAAGCGTGCCTGCCGCGAGACCGCGCCGGAGCAGCTCCGCGACGAGGTCCTCGCCCGACTCCGTGCGGTGCAGTCGACCCACTGACCGCGGCCCGGCCGGCTCGTCACACGGGCGGTCACGGCCCCGCGAACGGGTAGGGTGCGGACATGACCGACGCCGAGCCGATCAGCACCTGGACCGAACCCGACGTCGCCGCGGTGACCGACCTGGTGCGCCTCCTCGGCCACCAGGTCGAACCCGCCGCGATGCAGGCCCGACTCGATAGGCTCACCGCCGAGGCCGGACACCGCACCTGGGTGGTCCGGGGTGACGACGGCCGACCGATCGCCGTCGCCGGCGCGCAGGTCACGTGGACCTACGCCAGCGACGAGCCGACCGCGCAGCTGCTGCTGCTCGTCGTCGACCCGACGGCCAGGAGGAGCGGCACCGGTTCCGCGCTGCTCGGCACCTTCGAGACGTGGGCGGCCGAGCAGGGCGCGCGACGGCTGTCCGCCGTCAGTGCTGCGGCGACGGACAACGCGCACCGCTTCTACCAGCGCCGCGGGTACCACGAGGCGGGCGTCCGGTACACGAGGTTGGTCTAGCGAGCAGTCGCGGTCACATTCCTCGCGAACGCTGTTGCATTCCTCGCGAACGTCGGAGCGCCTCGTGCGGGAGTCCAGCGGACTGCTGCACGAGGCGCTTCCTGGTCGGCTACACCGACGCGCTCAAGCGCTCAAGCGCTCAATGCCCGGTCGATGACGTCGGCGGCCTCCTGCGCGCTGCGCTTCGAGGAACCGGTCGCCGGGGCCGCGCTCGCCGAGCGGGACGCGACGGACAGCGGGCGGCCGTCCAGGTGCTGCGAGAGGTTCATGCAGACGAACGGCCAGGCACCCTGGTTCTCGGGCTCCTCCTGCGCGAAGACGACCTCGGCCTCCGGGTAGCTCGCCAGCACCTCGAGGATCCGGTCGAGCGGCAGCGGGGCGAGCTGCTCGAGCCGGACGAGTGCGACGTCGTCGACGCCGCGCTTCTCGGCCTCGGTCCGCAGGTCGTGGTGGATCTTGCCCGAGTGCAGCACGACGCGACGCACTGAAGCCCGGTCGACGCCCTTGGCCGCCAGGCGGTCGTCGTCCAGGACCTCTTCGAAGGTGCCGGTCGTGAAGTCGTCGACCGCACTCGTCGCCTGCCGCAGGCGGAGCATCGCCTTCGGGGAGAACACGATCAGCGGCTTCTGCGGCTTCGCCCACGCCTGCCGACGGAGCAGGTGGAAGTAGGACGCCGGCGTCGACGGCCGTGCCACCACCATGTTGTCCTGCGCGCAGAGCTGCAGGTACCGCTCGATGCGGCCGGAGGAGTGGTCCGGTCCCTGGCCCTCGTACCCGTGGGGGAGCAGGAGCACCAGGCCGGAGCGCTGGCCCCACTTCTGCTCGGCGGACGAGATGAACTCGTCGATCACGGTCTGGGCGCCGTTGGCGAAGTCACCGAACTGCGCTTCCCAGAGCACGAGCGCCTCGGGACGCTCGACCGAGTAGCCGTACTCGAACGCCATCGCCGCGTACTCGCTGAGCAGCGAGTCGTAGATGAAGAAGCGGGCCTGGTCCTCGGTGAGGTTCGCGAGCGGCAGCCACTCCTGGCCGTTCGTCCGGTCGTGGAACACCGCCTGGCGCTGCACGAACGTGCCGCGTCGGGCGTCCTGGCCGGCGAGCCGGACGGGCTTGCCCTCGACCAGGACGGACCCGATCGCCATCAGCTCGGCCATCGCCCAGTCGACCCCACCGGCGCGGGTCATCTCGCGGCGCTTGGTGAGGAGCTGCTGCAGCTTCGGGTGGATCGAGAAGCCCGACGGCGGGTTGCCGTGCGCGTCGCCGATGAGTTCGACGAGCTCCTGCGAGATGGCGGTGTCGTGCACCTCGATCTCGGAGTCGTCGCGCTGGGCGGTGGGGCGCTCGAGCCCGTTCACCGCGCCGGAGTCGTCCACGGCGACGGTCGGCATGGTGCCGGTCTGCGCCTCGTGCGTCTCGGCGAACGCGCGCTCCAGGCGGTCCTGGAAGTCGCGGTGTGCGTCGTCGTACTCCTGCTGCGTGATGTCACCACGGCCGACGAGGGCCTCGGTGTACAGGGTGCGGACGGAGCGCTTCGCCTCGATGAGGTTGTACATCAGCGGCTGGGTCATCGAGGGGTCGTCGCCCTCGTTGTGGCCGCGTCGACGGTAGCAGACCAGGTCGATGACGACGTCGCGGTGGAACTCCTCGCGGTACGCGAACGCCAGGTCGGCGACGCGGGCCACGGCCTCCGGGTCGTCGCCGTTCACGTGGAAGACCGGCGCCTGGATCGTCTTGGCGACGTCGGTCGAGTAGACCGACGTGCGCGCGGACTCCGGCGGGGTGGTGAAGCCGACCTGGTTGTTGATGACCAGGTGCACGGTGCCACCGGTGCGATAGCCGCGCAGCTGCGACATCTGCAGCGTCTCGACGACCACGCCCTGGCCGGCCATCGCGGCGTCGCCGTGCACGAGCACCGGCAGCGTGCCGAACGTGCCGGCGGGCTTCCGGTCCTGCTTGGCACGGACGATGCCCTCGAGCACGCCGTCGACGGCTTCCAGGTGCGACGGGTTCGCCGCGATCGTCACCGGGATGCGGGAGCCGTCCGAGGCGCGGAACACGCCCTCGGTGCCGACGTGGTACTTGACGTCGCCGGAGCCCTGCCCGGACACCGTGCCGGGGAGCTGGGTGCCCTCGAACTCCCGGAAGATCTGCCCGTAGGTCTTGCCGGCGATGTTCGTCAGGACGTTGAGGCGACCGCGGTGCGCCATGCCGATCGCGACCTCGTCGAGGCCGGCGACCGAGGCGTGCTGGATCAGGGTGTCGAGGAACGCGATGGTCGACTCGCCGCCCTCGAGCGAGAAGCGCTTCTGTCCGACGTACTTGGTCTGCAGGAAGGTCTCGAACGCCTCGGCCTCGTTGAGCTTGCCGAGGACCCGCAGCTGCTCGTCCTTCGACGGCTTCGAGTAGGGGACCTCGATGTGCTCCTGCACCCAGCGACGCTGCTCCGGGTCCTGGATGTGCATGTACTCGATGCCGACCGTCCGACAGTAGGCGTCCCGGAGGATGCCGAGCACGTCACGAAGCGGTGCGGTCGTGGTGCCGGCGAGGCCACCGGTCACGAACTCCCGGTCGAGGTCCCAGAACGTCAGCCCGTGACGCTCGATCTCGAGGTCGGGGTGCGTGCGCTGCCGGTACTCGAGCGGGTCGATGTCGGCCATCAGGTGCCCGCGGACGCGGTAGCTGTTGATGAGCTCCTGCACACGTGCGGTCTTGTTCACCCGGTGGGCCAGGTCGACGTTGATGTCGTTCGCCCACTGGATCGGCTTGTAGGGGATCCGGAGCGCCGCGAAGATGTCGTCGTAGAAGCCGTGCTGGCCGATGAGCCGCTCGTGCACCTGCTTGAGGAACTCGCCCGACCCGGCGCCCTGGATGACCCGGTGGTCGTAGGTGCTCGTCAGCGTGATGGTCTTGCCGACGCCGAGCTCGACGAGGGTCTTCGGCGCTGAGCCCTGGAACTGCGCCGGGTACTCGAGCGCACCGGCGCCGATGATGCAGCCCTGGCCCCGGGTCAGGCGCGGGACCGAGTGCACGGTGCCGATGCCGCCCGGGTTCGTCAGGGAGATCGTCGTGCCCTGGAAGTCCGACGGGGTCAGCTTGTTGTCCCGTGCGCGCTTGACCACGTCCTCGTACACGGAGAGGAACTGCCCGAACGTCAGGGTCTCGGCGCGCTTGATGCTCGGGACCAGCAGGGAACGCGTGCCGTCCTTCTTCGGGACGTCGATCGCGATGCCGAGGTTGACGTGCGCGGGGGTGATCAGGAACGGCTTGCCGTCGCGCTCCTCGTAGGAGACGTTCTGGCTGGGGAAGTCCTTGAGCGTCTGGACCATGGCCCAGCCGATGAGGTGCGTGAAGGAGATCTTGCCGCCGCGGGCCCGGCGCAGGTGGTTGTTGATGACGATCCGGTTGTCGATCATCAGCTTCGCCGGGATCGTCCGGACGCTCGTGGCGGTCGGGACGGTGAGCGACGCGTCCATGTTCGACGCCAGGGTCTTCGCCATGCCACGGAGCGGGGTGGCGACGTCCTCGTGGGTCTCTTCGTGCTCGTCGGCGGAGTCGTTCGCCTCGGCCGGGATCGGCTGCGGCGACGGCTGGCGCGAGGTGGTGCGGGCCTGGAGCGGCGTCTTCGTCTCTCCGGTCGCGGGCTGCTGCGTGGAGGACGGACCGGCGACGGCGGCGGGCTGCTCGGCGGGGGCGGGCTGGGCAGCGGCGGCCTGGGCGGGAGCGGCGGTGGCGGAGTCGGCTGCGGCAGACGGGGCGACCTCCGCGCTGGTGGGTTGGGCCCGGTGGTAGCTCTCGAGGACCGGCCACCAGGACTCGTCGACGCTGCTCTTGTCGGCGAGGAACTGCTCGTAGAGCTCGTCCACCAGCCACTCGTTCGCGCCGAATTCGCCCGCGGTCTCGTCAGTTCCGGTCAGATGGCTCGACACAGCCGATCGCCCACTCTCCGTCGATTGATGCTCGTGTGTGTCGTGCAGGGCAACCCTGTCCCGCACGCCGTCAACCCTAGCCGCTCCTCCGTGGCCGTGAGGTGGGAGACGGCGGGTGAGTCGGGCCTCCCGGGCGGGTCTGGGTGCCGCTCCCCGGCGGCCCTCCGCGCGCCGCCGTACAGTGGCCGTCATGAGGTTCTACGAGACGCGGCCGACCCACGACCTGACCTACTCCGACGTCTTCCTCGTCCCCAGCCGGTCGAGCGTGACGAGCCGTTTCGACGTGGACCTGTCCACGAACGACGGCACCGGTGCGACGATCCCGATCGTCAGCGCCAACATGAACTCGGTGACGGGTCCGCGGCTCGCGGCGACCCTCGCCCGTCGCGGCGGGCTCGGCGTGATGCCGCAGGACATGCACCTGCAGGACCTCGACGCCGCGATCCGCTGGGTGAAGGCGCAGCCGGTCGACTTCGACTCCGCGATCGACCTGGCGGCCGACGCCACCGTCGCCGAGGCGCTCGAGCAGCTGCTGCCCGTCGAGGGTCGCGGCGTGGTCGTGCGCGACGAGGCGGGGGAGTACCTCGGCTGCGTGCCCGCGACCCGGCTCGCCACCGCCGGTGCCGACGCGGTCCTCGGCGACCTGCTGCACGGCGCGACGACCGCGATCGACGCCGAGGACGCCGGGTCCTCCCGCCACGTGTACGACGTGCTCACCGCGGCCGGGGTCGACTTCGCGCCGGTGATGCGGCACGGCAAGGTCGTCGGCACCGTCAGCCCGACGAGCGCCATCCGGTCCGACATCTACCGGCCGGCCGTCGACGCCTCCGGCCGCCTGCGGGTCGCCGCGGCCGTCGGCATCAACGGCGACGTCGCCGCGAAGGCCGCCGCCCTCGCCGACGCGGGCGTCGACGTCCTGGTCCTCGACACCGCGCACGGCCACCAGGAGGGCATGATCCGCGCGCTCCGTGCGGTGTCCGCCCTCGACCTCGGCATCCCGCTCGTCGCCGGCAACGTCGTCACCGCCGACGCCGTCGCCCACCTGGTCGCCGCGGGCGCGTCGATCATCAAGGTCGGTGTCGGGCCGGGCGCGATGTGCACCACCCGCATGATGACCGCCGTCGGGCGTCCGCAGTTCTCCGCCGTGCTCGAGACCGCCGCCGCGGCGCGCTCGCTCGGCGCACACGTCTGGGCCGACGGCGGGGTCCGCTACCCGCGTGACGTCGCCCTGGCGCTGGCCGCGGGCGCGTCGGCCGTGATGATCGGCTCGTGGTTCGCCGGCACGCTCGAAGCGCCGGGCGTGCTCCGCCGTGACGACGCCGGTCGGGCGTACAAGGAGAGCTGGGGGATGGCGTCCGCCAAGGCGGTGCGGGAGCGCTTCGAGCGGCTCGACCCGTACGAGCGGGCCCGGAAGGCGCTCTTCGCCGAGGGGATCTCGTCATCGACGATCTACCTGGACCCGGAGCGCCCGAGCGTCGAGGACCTGCTGGACATGATCACCACGGGTCTCCGCAGCTCCGCCACGTACGCGGGCGCGCAGTCGCTGACCGAGTTCGCGGACCGGGCCCTGGTCGGCATCCAGTCCGCCGCCGGCTACGAGGAGGGCAAGCCCCTACCCGTCAGCTGGTAGCTGGTAGCTGGTAGCTGGTAGCTCGTAGCCGACCACGGACAGACGGGAGGGGCCCCCCCCCCGGGGGGGGGGGCGCCCCGCCCGGGGTGTGTGGGGGTAACCGCGGGGGGGGGGGGGCGCGGCCGGGGGCCGGGG
>NZ_JARUXD010000140.1:0-2447 GCF_030433875.1 Curtobacterium sp. PsM8
CAACAGAAACCCGCCCGAACCACGGGATGCCGTGGTTCGAGCGGGTTTCTGTTGTGCGCAGCCGATCGGCACCGCGTGCCGGGTGCCGGGCGCCGTCAGCTCAGTGGATCAGAACCACTTCTCGGCGCGGTGGTCCGCCTGGATGCGACGGATGGTGTTCGAGCGCGACCGCAGCACGAGCGAGTCGGTGTGGATGACGCCCCGCGACCGACGGACACCGTCGACGAGCACGCCGTCGGTGACACCGGTGGCGACGAAGAACGTGTTGTCGCCGGTCACCAGGTCGTCCTGGTCGAGGACCTTGTCCAGGTCGTGGCCGGCGGCGATGGCGCGCTCGCGCTCTTCGTCGTCCTTCGGCTGGAGCTTGCCGAGCAGGACGCCACCGAGCGCCTTGATCGCGCACGCGGTGATGATGCCCTCCGGGGTGCCGCCGACGCCAACGCACATGTCGATCGCCGAGCCGGGGAGTGCCGCCGCGATGCCGCCGGCGACGTCACCGTCGAGGAGCAGTCGGGTACCGGCACCCGTTGCGCGGATGGCGCGGATGAGTTCGTCGTGACGCGGACGGTCGAGCACGGCGACGACCATGTCCTCGAGGTCCTTGCCCTTGGCCTTCGCCAGCGCACGGATGTTGTCGCCGATCGGCTTGTCGAGGTCCAGGACACCGCGACCCTCGGGGCCCGCGGCGATCTTGTCCATGTAGAAGACGGCGGACGGGTCGTACATCGAGCCGCGGTCGGACACGGCCATGACCGAGATGGCGTTCTGGCGGCCGGCGGCGGTGAGCGAGGTGCCGTCGATCGGGTCGACCGCGATGTCGCAGGCCGGGCCGTGGCCGTTGCCGACGTGCTCGCCGTTGTAGAGCATCGGGGCGTTGTCCTTCTCGCCCTCGCCGATGACGACCACGCCGTCGAAGTTCACGGTGCCGAGGAACTTGCGCATCGCGTCCACCGCGGCGCCGTCGGCGAGGTTCTTCTCACCCCGGCCGACCCACGGCTGGGCACGGATCGCGGCAGCCTCCGTCGCGCGGACGAGCTCGAGCGCGAGGTTGCGGTCGGGCTGGAGGAACAGGGAGCCGGTCTCAGTCGTGGGAGTCACACCCCCCAGCGTACCGAGCGCCGACCGTCCGGCCTCCCCGGCGGACGGATGTGCAGAACGTGATCCGTCCACAGGCACCCGCGACACCGAACGCGCACCGACCGGCCCTGACTAGCATCGAACAGGACATCACCGAAGAAGTCGAAGGAGATCCCAGTGCCCATCGCAACGCCGGAACAGTACGCCGAGATGATCGACCGCGCGAAGGCCGGGAAGTTCGCCTACCCCGCGGTCAACGTGTCGTCCTCGCAGACCATCAACGCGGTCCTCCAGGGGCTGACCGAGGCGGGCTCCGACGGCATCATCCAGGTCACGACCGGCGGTGCCGACTACTTCGCCGGCCAGACCGTGAAGAACCGCGCTGCCGGTGCCCTCGCGATGGCGGCCTTCGCGCACGAGGTCGCGAAGAACTACCCGATCACCGTCGCGCTGCACACCGACCACTGCCCGAAGGACGCGCTCGACGGCTTCGTCCTGCCGCTCATCGCGGCCAGCGAGGAAGAGGTTCGTCAGGGCCGCAACCCGATCTTCCAGTCGCACATGTGGGACGGCTCGGCCGTGCCGCTCGACGAGAACATCGAGATCGCCAAGACGATGATCGAGAAGACGCGCAACATCAACGCCATCCTCGAGGTCGAGATCGGCGTCGTCGGTGGCGAAGAGGACGGCGTGCAGCACGAGGGCACGAACGACGCGCTCTACACGACCCCGAACGACGTCGAGCGCGTGGTCGAGGCACTCGGCATGGGCGACCACGGGCGCTGGATCGCCGCGCTGACGTTCGGCAACGTGCACGGCGTCTACAAGCCGGGCAACGTCAAGCTGCGTCCCGAGCTCCTCGGCGAGATCCAGGACGCCATCGCGCAGAAGCACGGCACCGGTCAGAACCCGCTCGACCTCGTCTTCCACGGCGGCTCCGGCTCGACCGACGACGAGATCCACGAGGCCGTCCGCAACGGCGTCATCAAGATGAACATCGACACGGACACGCAGTACGCGTTCACTCGCTCGATCGCCGGCTCGATGTTCTCGAACTACGAAGGCGTCCTGAAGCTCGACGGCGAGGTCGGCAACAAGAAGCAGTACGACCCGCGTGCCTGGGGCAAGGTCGCCGAGTCCGCGATGGCCGCTCGTGTCGTCGAGGCCACGAAGGTCCTCGGGTCCGCGGGACAGTCCCAGAGCTGAGACCAGCGCAGCACTGAGACCAGCGCAGCGCTGAGTTCAACGCAGCACTGCGACCGGACGGGGGGGCCCGGGGGGCGGGCCGGGGGCGCGGCCCCGGGCGCCCCCGCCCCCGGGGGCCCCCCCCCCGCCCCGGCGCCCCCCCCCCCCGGGCCCCCAGGGGCGCG
>NZ_JARUXD010000141.1:0-2265 GCF_030433875.1 Curtobacterium sp. PsM8
CCGATATCTACAAATCTTCCTGTTCGCCGCCAGCGTCATTTTTTTAAAAGACACTAAACCTTGCAACACCATGTTTCGTGGGGGTCCCTGTTGGGGGGGCCGGGGGGGCGCGGGGGCCGGCGCCGGGGCTGGCGCCGGCCCTCCCGTCACGTGGTGCGGACTACGCGACCGACGTGCGCACCTCGGCGAGGGTCGGGTAGTCGGTGTAGCCCTCGGCGGTCGCGCCGTAGAAGAGCTCGGGACGGGGCTCGTTGAGCTCCGCGTCCTGCTCCCAGCGCTCGGCGAGGTCCGGGTTCGCGATCGCGGGACGGCCGACGGCGATGGCGTCGGCGACGTCCTCGTCGATGACGGCGATCGCCTCGTCGCGCGTGGTCATCGCGCTGAAGCCCGAGTTGACGACGAACGGGGCGCCCGCGGTGCGGCGGATGTGCTGCACGAGGTCACCGGCCGGCTCGGCGTGCAGGACGTCGATGAAGGCGAGGTCGAGCGGCGCCAGGCCCTCGGCGATCGCGGAGTAGACGGCGCGCACGTCGGCGGCGTCGTCCTCGATGACGCCCTGGATGCCGTGCTCCGGCGACAGGCGGATGCCGGTGCGGTCCGCGCCGACGGCCTCGGCGACGGCCGTGACGACCTCGACGGCGAAGCGGGCACGGTTCTCGGCCGAGCCGCCGTACTGGTCCGTGCGGGTGTTCGAGTGGCTCGACATGAACTCGTGCACCAGGTAGCCGTTGGCGCCGTGCACCTCGACACCGTCGATGCCGGCGGCGATCGCGTTGCGGGCGGCCTGGACGAAGCCCTGGACGGCCTCGGCGACCTCGTCGGTGGTCAGCTCGTGGGGGACCGGCATGTCGGCCTTCGAGCCGTCGGCCAGGTGCGTCTGACCCGGGGCGGCGACGGCGCTCGGGCCGACGATGCGCGGGGTCTGCGAGATGTCGGGGTGCGAGACGCGGCCACCGTGCATGAGCTGCATGACGATCGTGCCGCCGCGCTCGTGGACGGCGTCGGCGACGCGGCGCCAGCCGGCGATCTGCTCGTCGGTCTCGATGCCGGGCTGGCCGGGGTAGGAGCGGCCCTCCTGCACGGGCCAGGTGCCCTCGGTGATGATCATGCCGAGGCTCGCGCGCTGCGCGTAGTGCTCGACGAGCAGGTCGTTCGGGATCCCTTGCTCACCGGCGCGGGTGCGCGTGAGCGGGGCCATGACGATGCGGTTGCTGAGTCGGAGTGCGCCGAGGGCGGTGGGTTCGTAGAGCTTCACGCCGAGCGGGAACGCCGACACCATGTTGCCTATTCCAACTCGGTCACGCTGTCCGGTTCTCGCGCTCAGGGTCGCGGGCACACCAGGGTGGAGGAGCGGACCTGGCCCTCGGGGCGGATCACGGTGTGCAGCGACAGTGGCTGGTGGCAGATCGGGCAGCCGCGGTCGACCGTGCGGTCGTCGAGGCCCTCGGGGTGACCGGCACCGATCTGGGACGGCCCCATCTTGTTGATCAGCGTGGTGTTCCAGCGCTCGTACCACTGCGCGAAGCGTCCCATGGTCACCCTTCCATTCGTGCCCTGATCGTTAGTGTACGCGCTGTCTGGTGCGTTGCGCGGGTCAGGCGTGGTCGACGACCTCGAGGAGTGCCGTCAACTCGTCCTTCAGCGCCTCGAGTCGGGCCACCGGCCACCCGAGCTGGGCCGCGACCGCGACGGGGACGGCCTCGGCGCGGTCGCGGAGGGCCCGACCGGCTGTCGTCAGGGACACCGCGAGCTGTCGTTCGTCCTCGGTGCTGCGGCCGCGGCGGACGTAGCCGGACGCTTCGAGTCGCTTGAGCAGCGGACTGAGCGTCGCCGACTCCAGGCGGAGTTCGCCCGCGATCTCGCGCACCGAGCGGGGATCGCGCTCCCAGAGCGCGAGCATCACGAGGTACTGCGGGTGCGTCAGGCCCATCGGCTCCAGGTGCTCGCGGTAGAGCCCGACCACACTCCGACTCGTGGCGGCGAGGGCGAAGCAGAGCTGCCGGTCGAGGGAGAGCGGGTCGGTCTCGGTGTGGAGCATGTGCCCACCGTACCCTTCGTGCACGAAGCAGCGGTGATCGCGACGGCGGAACACCGGTGTTCGTCTGTTGCGTCGCGCATCTGCGCGATGTGTTCGACGAACACCGGTGTTCCGCCGGGGTGGCGCGGGGTGGATGACGGACGGGAGGCCCCGGGGGGGGGGGGGGGGGGGGGGGCCGGGGCGGGGGGGGGGGGGGGGGGGGGGGGGGGGGGGGGGGGGGGGGGGGG
>NZ_JARUXD010000142.1:0-2261 GCF_030433875.1 Curtobacterium sp. PsM8
GCCCGCCCCGGGGCGGGCGCGCGGGGGGGGGGGCGCGCCCCCCCCCCCCGCCGGGCGGGGCGCCCGGGGCCCCGGGGGCCCGGGCCCCCCGGCCCGTCGTCGGTGCGGGCGACCGAGACCGATCCGACGGGTGACGTGGGCGTTCAGTCGTGCCACGCTGGAGGGCATGACGACCGACCTGGTGGAGCGCGGGGTGCGGGCGGCGTGACCGCGACGGACAGACTGCGGACGACCCGGCTGCGCGTGAGCCGGGCGCTGATCGCTGCCGCTGCCCTGTCGTGGGTGCCGTCGCTCGTGGTGGTGCTCGTGCGGACGACGTGGACCGCTGCGCCGACGCGGATCCCGGTGCACTGGTCGGGAGCCGGCGCCGACCAGTGGGGCTCGGCGTCGTCGCTGTTCTGGACGCTGCTCGTGCCGGGGTTGGCCGGCGCGGTCCTCTGCTCGGTGCTCGCCGTGCCGCTGTCGTCCGACGTCAGCCGCCTCGGCGCCGCCGGGGTCCTGGGTGGCATCACCGCCGGGACCGGAGCGATCACGACCGTGTGGGTCGCGGCACTGCTGAGCGCCGCCCGTGCGCCTGCACCGTTCCTCGTCGTGCTGGGCGCAGTCGTCTGGGGTGGCCTGGTGTTCGGCGTGTGTCTGCTCCGAGGAGCGGGCAGGTCGACCTCGGACACGACGGATGTCGACGGCTAGGGGCCGACCCCCGTCACGCAGCCGGCTGTCGGTGCGCGACGTCGACCGTGTGGAGGACCGCGAGGAACCGGCGGCGGCGTCGGTCCTGCACGAGCGCAGTGACGACCGCGGCGACGACGATCCCGACGGCGGCGATGAAGAGGACGACGGTGGACCCCTCCACCCCGGTGCGGCCGAGCATCAGCGCCAACTGGTTCATCCCGATCGAGAGCCCGAGGCCGGCGTTCTGCACCGCATCGACCACGATGGAGTCCCGCGACGCGCGGGCGTACTCCCCGGCCACCCGTCGGTCGTCCTCGGTCAGCCCGTCCACGGAACCGCGCCGTACCGCCCGACGGAGTCGACGAAGAGCATCGACGTCGCCGAAGCGCCGCCCGTTGGACCAGCTCGTCCCGAGCGACGCCCGCAGCGTGAACGCCGTGATCACGACGGAGAGGCCGGCGATCGAGGACCCGAACGCCACCGATCGCCAGTCGAACCCGGCGGCCAGGCTGATGAGCAGGCTCCCCAGGACGGCAGCGCTCAGTCCGACCACGAGCAGGCGGGTGACGACGACCCGCATCACCAGGCGTCCGTCCCCGTTCGTCACACTGTGCACGGTGCCCCCTCGGCGTCGGTCGTCCCGAGCCTACGCAGTGTCCGGCACGGCAGTCCCTCACCAGGTGGCGCAGGAGCCAGGTGCTCCTTCGTGGCGGAGCAGACGATGGGTGCATCTGGTCGCAACGTCAAAACGTCGAAACGGAGCCGGAAAACACGAAAACCCCCGGTTTCCCGGGGGTCTTCGTTCTGTGGGCGATACTGGGATCGAACCAGTGACCTCTTCCGTGTCAGGGAAGCGCGCTACCGCTGCGCCAATCGCCCAGATGAGTTCCGCCGGAGCGGACTGGAGGTGGGGACGGGATTCGAACCCGCGTGGACGGCTTTGCAGGCCGCTGCCTCGCCTCTCGGCCACCCCACCATCAAGGTCCACGTCTGGCGTAGTACCCGATCGGTGGGATACCTCTTCTGGAGAGTTGCTGTCTTCCGGAGAAGACAGGCACCTCGAGCGGATGACGAGATTCGAACTCGCGACCCTCACCTTGGCAAGGTGATGCGCTACCACTGCGCCACATCCGCATGGCCTGACCTGAGTCACACCGGTGTTGTCCGACCCGCTCTCGCGGCGACTCGTAAACTGTACCCAGTTCACGCTGTTTCTCCAAAACCCGTTCCGTTCACCGGGCGTGTCCCCCGGGTTCATGCGGATCGGCGGGGTCTCCACGGGCCTCCAGGCCGCCCGCCCGGCCAGCGACGCGCGCGACAGACGGACGGTGTTCCGACCACGGCCGGACATCCGCTACTATCGATCCGCACGCAAGTGCGACGGGCGATTGGCGCAGTTGGTAGCGCGCTTCGTTCACACCGAAGAGGTCATCAGTTCGAGTCTGGTATCGCCCACGTGCCCGTTCCGGGCAGTCGAAACACCCGAAGAGCCCCCCCCCCCCCCCGCGGGGGCGTGCCCACCCCGCCCCCCGGCCCCCCCGCACCCGCCGCCCCCCACGGGGCGCCTGACCCCCCGCGCCCGCCCGGGG
>NZ_JARUXD010000143.1:0-2027 GCF_030433875.1 Curtobacterium sp. PsM8
CAAATCATTCCGGGGGGCCGCGCCCGCCCCCCCCCGGCTGCGCCCGCCCGGGTCTCTGCCGCGCGGGCGCGCCCCCCCCCCCCCGGGGGGGGGGGGGCCCCCCCCCCCCCCCGCCCCACCTCCCGAACCCCCTCCACCAGCCGGAAGGCCTGCCCATGTCCACGACGGTCCTGCCAGACTCCGAGGCCATCGACCTGACGCACACCAAGGCGCCGACCCTCTCGGGGCCGTCGCCTCGTGGGAAGCGCCGCGTCCCGTGGCTCCCGTACGCACTCGTCGGTCCCGCGATCCTCTTCGAGCTGCTCATCCACATCGTGCCGATGCTCGTCGGCATCTGGATCAGCTTCGTGCAGCTCACCAAGTACTTCATCGCGAACTGGGGCGCCGCGCCCTTCGCCGGCTTGCGGAACTACTCCGTTGCGGTCGACTTCGACCAGGCGATCGGCCGTGGGCTGCTCAGCTCGTTCCTCATCACCTGTGCCTTCACGATCCTCGTGGTCGGGCTGTCCTGGGGCTTCGGCATGGCCGCCGCGGTCGCCTTGCAGAAGCCGTTCCGCGGTCGCGGGCTCTTCCGCACGCTGTTCCTGGTGCCCTACGCGCTGCCGATGTACGCCGGCGTCATCACCTGGAAGTTCATGTTCCAGCGTGACTCCGGCGCCCTGAACCACGTCCTGGTGGACCAGCTGCACCTCTTCGGTGCCAACCCGCCGTTCTGGCTCATCGGCAACAACGCCTTCGTGGCCGTCGTCGTCGTGGCGATCTGGAAGACCTGGCCGTTCGCGTTCCTGATGCTGATGGCGGGCCTGCAGTCCGTGCCGGCCGACGTGTACGAGGCCGCCTCGGTCGACGGTGCCAAGCCCTTCCGGCAGTGGCGCTCGATCACGCTGCCGATGGTCCGCCCGGTCAACGTCACGCTGGTGCTGGTGAT
Organism: Curtobacterium sp. PsM8; assembly: GCF_030433875.1. Lineage (NCBI taxonomy): Bacteria > Bacillati > Actinomycetota > Actinomycetes > Micrococcales > Microbacteriaceae > Curtobacterium > Curtobacterium sp. PsM8. The sequence goes on from NZ_JARUXD010000143.1 coordinate 929, forward strand.
GTTCCTCTGGACGTTCAACGACTTCAACACCCCGTTCGTGCTGTTCGGCTCGACCGCGCAGCCGCCGGCCGCCGACCTCTTGAGCTTCCACATCTACAACGCGTCGTTCATCACCTGGAACTTCGGCTCCGGTGCCGCGATGAGCGTCCTGCTCCTCCTCTTCCTGCTCGTCGTCACCGGCATCTACCTGGCCGTCACCAACCGGAGGTCCGTCCGTGCGTGAAACAACGGGGGCTAAGTCCTTCAAGGTCATCGTCCTGGTCCTGCTCACCGTCTTCACGGTGGTGCCGCTCTACGTCATGATCACCACCGCCATCAAGCCGCTCGGCGACGTGCAGAACGACTTCACGTGGATCCCGTCGCGGATCACGTTCCAGCCGTTCATCGACATGTGGTCGACGGTCCCGCTCGGCCGGTACTTCATCAACTCGCTCGTGGTCTGCACGGTCGCGACGGTGTTCTCGCTGATCATCGCCACGTTCGCCGCCTACGCGGTGTCGCGGTGGAACTTCAAGGGCAAGAGCGCCTTCACCACGACGGTGCTCTCGACCCAGATGTTCCCCGGCGTGCTGTTCCTGCTGCCGCTGTTCCTGATCTTCACGAACCTCGGCAACACGCTCGGCATCCAGCTGGTCGGCAGCTGGCTCGGCCTGATCATCACGTACCTGACGTTCACGCTGCCGTTCTCGATCTGGATGCTCGCGGGCTACTTCGAGACGATCCCGCGTGAGCTCGACGAGGCCGCGATGGTCGACGGTTCCGGCCCGATGGGCGCGCTGTTCCGGATCATCCTGCCCTCGGCCCGTCCGGGTCTCGTGGCGGTCGGCATCTACTCGTTCATGACGGCCTGGGGCGAGGTCCTCTTCGCCTCCGTCATGACGAACGGCCTCGGCTCCACGCTCGCGGTCGGTCTGCAGCAGTACTCCACGCAGACGAACGTGTACTGGAACCAGATCATGGCGGCCTCGCTCGTCGTGTCGATCCCGGTCGTCATCGCGTTCCTCGTGGTGCAGCGCCAGTTCGTCGCCGGCCTGACCGCCGGTGCGGTGAAGTAGCCGCGACCACCTGACGGGAGGCGCGGTGCGGGTCCGTCCCGCAC
>NZ_JARUXD010000144.1:0-2023 GCF_030433875.1 Curtobacterium sp. PsM8
CCCGCCCCCGCAACGCGGGGGGGGCCCCCCTCTAAGGGGGGGTGGGGCCCCCGCCCCCCCAGCCGGCCGGGGCGCCCGGGGCCCACCCCCCCCGGGCCCTCCCGTCCGTTCCTGCACAGGCCAGCCACCGCGGCCTCGCCGTCCACAGGCGGGTCGCGCCGTGACCCTGCGCCGCTAGGCTGACGGCGTGGTCACACGGCTCTCTCACCTCTTCCTCCGCACGCTCCGCGACGACCCCTCCGACGCGGAGGTCACGAGTCACAAGCTGCTCGTCCGCGCCGGGTACGTCCGTCGCCAGTCGCCAGGCATCTTCGCCTGGCTGCCGCTCGGGCTCCGGGTCCGCTCCAAGATCGAGGGCATCATCCGCGACGAGATGGTCGCCGCCGGTGCGCAGGAGGTCCTGCTGCCCGCCCTCCTGCCGCGCGAGCCGTACGAGGCCACCAACCGCTGGACCGAGTACGGCGACGGCATGTTCCGCCTGCAGGACCGCAAGGGCTCCGACTACCTGCTCGCGCCCACCCACGAAGAGATGTTCGCCCTCCTCGTGAAGGACCTGTACTCGTCCTACAAGGACCTCCCCGTCACGCTGTTCCAGATCCAGGACAAGTACCGCGACGAGGCCCGTCCCCGCGCGGGGCTCCTGCGTGGACGCGAGTTCACGATGAAGGACGCGTACTCGTTCGACCTCGACGACGCCGGGCTCGAGCGCAGCTACCAGGTCATGCGGGACGCCTACGAGCGGATCTTCGCCCGTCTGGGTCTCGAGTACGTCATCGTCAAGGCCGATGCCGGCGCGATGGGTGGGTCGAAGTCGGAGGAGTTCCTCCACCCGATCACCGTCGGCGAGGACACCTTCGTCCGCAGCGCCGGCGGGTACGCGGCCAACGTCGAGGCGTACGTCACGCCGGTGCCGGACGCGAAGCCCGTCGACGGCCTGCCCGAGCCCGTGCTGCTCCCCGCGTCGGACACACCGACGATCGACTCGCTCGTGGCGCACGCGAACGCCGTCGCCCCGCGTGACGGCGCGCCGTGGACCGCGGCAGACACGCTGAAGAACGTGGTCGTCGCCCTCACGCACCTCGACGGCACGCGGGAGATCGTGGTGGTCGGCCTGCCCGGCGACCGCGACGTCGACCTCAAGCGCGCCGAGGTGGCCTTCGCCCCGGCCGAGGTCGAAGCCGCCGGCGACGACGACTTCCGGAAGCACCGCGGCCTGGTCAAGGGCTACATCGGCCCGCAGGTCCTCGGCGCCGACAGCGCCACCGGCCTCCGGTACTTCGTCGACCCGCGCGTGGTCGACGGCACGACCTGGGTCACCGGCGCGAACGAGCGTGGCATCCACGTCTCCGGCCTGGTGGCCGGGCGGGACTTCGTCGCCGACGGTGTCGCCGAGGTCTCCGACGTCCGCGCCGGCGACCCGGCACCCGACGGCTCCGGCCCGCTCGAGACGGCCCGCGGCATGGAGATCGGCCACGTCTTCCAGCTCGGCCGGAAGTACGCCGAGGCGCTTGGTCTCAAAGTGCAGGACGAGAACGGCAAGCTCGCGACCGTCACGATGGGCTCGTACGGCATCGGCGTGACCCGCATCCTGGCGATCCTGGCCGAGGCGCACAACGACGAGAAGGGCCTGGCCTGGCCGAAGCACGTCGCCCCGTTCGACGTGCACGTCGTCGCGACCGGCAAGGACGCCACCGCGTACGAGCTGGCCGAGTCGATCGTCGCGCAGCTCGAGTCCGAGCGCTTCGACGTGGTGTACGACGACCGACCGAAGGTGTCGCCGGGCGTCAAGCTCCGTGACGCGGAGCTGCTGGGCATGCCGATCGTCGTCGTCGCGGGCCGTGGTGCCGCCGACGGTGTCGTCGAACTGTGGAACCGGGCCACCGGCGAGCGGTCCGACGTCCCGGTCGCGGAACTGCTCCAGGCGGTCCGCGCGATCTGACGCGCTGGCGTCGGCGACCGACGTCCGACGGGCGGGGCCGGGGGGGGGGCGCCCCGGGCGCCCCGGCGTAGCGGGGGGGGGGGG
>NZ_JARUXD010000145.1:0-1622 GCF_030433875.1 Curtobacterium sp. PsM8
CCCCCCCCCCCCCCCCCCCTTTTTTTTTTTCAAGCAGACGACGGCATACGATCTTATTGCGTTCGTCTCGTGGGCTCGGAGTTGTGAATAAGAGACAGGTGCCAGCTGGCACCGCGCCTCCCGTCCGTTCTCGCCCCAGTACCCAGAGGAACCCGCTGTGCCCGACTCCATGACCATCACCGCAGCCACCGTCGACCCCGGCCTGCTCGACCTGCCGTGGGACCTGCCGCTCGACGCCTGGCCGGAGGAGACGATCGTCGCGCTGCCGAAGGGCATCTCGCGCCACCTGGTGCGGTTCGTGCACCTCAGCGGCTACGTCGTCGCGGTGAAGGAGACCAGCGCCGAGCTGGCCCGGTCCGAGTACGACATGCTCCGGACGCTGCAGCGGATGGACGTGCCGTGCGTCGACCCGGTCGCGGTGATCACCAACCGCGTCGGCCGCGAGGGCGAGGAACTCCAGCCCGTGCTGGTCACCCGGCACCTGCGCTTCTCGCTCCCCTACCGCGCGCTGTACTCACAGACGCTCCGCCCGGACACCGCGACCCGGCTCGTGGACGCCCTCGCGCTCCTGCTCGTCCGGCTGCACGTCATCGGTTTCTACTGGGGTGACGTCTCGCTCTCGAACACGCTGTTCCGGCGCGACGCCGGCTCGTTCGCGGCGTACCTGGTCGACGCCGAGACCGGCAAGCTCTACCCGGGCGGCCTGTCGAACGGGCAGCGCGAGAACGACCTCGAGGTGGCCCGCGTGAACATCGCCGGGGAGCTCCTGGACCTCGAGGCCGGCGGACGCCTGGACGAGAACGCCGACCCCGTCGACGTGTCGAACCGGATCGTGGCGCAGTACCGCACGCTGTGGACCGAGCTGACCGGCACCGAGCAGTTCGACGCCGCCGAGCGGTGGCGCATCAACGACCGCGTCGAGCGGCTGAACGCCCTCGGCTTCGACATCGAGGAACTGTCGATCCGCACCGCCGACGCCGGTTCCCAGGTCCGGATCCAGCCGAAGGTCGTCGACGCCGGCCACCACCAGCGTCGCCTGCTGCGCCTGACCGGTCTCGACGCCGAGGAGAACCAGGCCCGACGACTGCTCAACGACCTCGACGCGTACCGGGCACGCAACGGCCGCGAGGAGCTCGACGAGGAGATGGTCGCGCACGAGTGGGTCTCGCGGGTGTTCGAGCCCGTCGTCCGTGCCATCCCCCGTGACCTGCGTGGGCGACTCGAACCGGCCGAGGTGTTCCACGAGCTGCTCGAACACCGCTGGTTCATGTCCCAGCAAGAGGAGCGGTCGGTCTCGCTGCCCGAGGCGACGACCGCGTACATCAACGACGTGCTGCGGCACCGCCGGGACGAGCGGACGCTGATCAACCCGCCGACGTCGTCGATCGCGCTGCCCCTCGACGACGACGTCGACGTCGACGACTGGCGCGCGTCCGTCTGAGGCGCTGCGGACGGCGGGCGGCGGGCGGCGGGCGCCGCCGCGAGCGGTCACGACACCCCGCTTCCCCTCCGCCGACCGGTCGAAGACCGTCGGTCCGGAGGCGTCAGAACAACGATCCGTGACCGGTCGGCGGGGGGCGACGGCGAGTCCCGGCGGCGTGACGCGCGGGGCGGCCGCGACC
>NZ_JARUXD010000146.1:0-1483 GCF_030433875.1 Curtobacterium sp. PsM8
CGCTCGTTCAACCGTGACGACCGCGCGCCGCGTTCGTTCGACCGCAACGACCGCACCGACCGCGCTCCCCGTCGTGACAACGACGACCGCCCGCGTCGTTTCGACCGTGACGAGCGCGCTCCCCGCAGCTTCGACCGCACCGACCGCCCCACCGAGCGCACCCCGTTCGTCCCCGCGGACGACGTCAAGCTCGAGAAGCTGCAGGCCGAGGCGACCATCGCCGCCGACGTCGACGGTGTGACCTTCGGCGACCTCGGCATCGGCGGCAACATCTCCCGCGCCCTCGCCGAGCTCGGCGCAGCGAGCCCGTTCCCGATCCAGGCCGCGACGATCCCCGACGTGCTCGCCGGCAAGGACGTCCTCGGCCGCGGCCGCACGGGCTCCGGCAAGACCATCGCGTTCGGCGCCCCGCTCGTCGAGAAGCTCATGGAGCACGGCGGCGGCACGAAGCGCAAGATGGGCCGCGCCCCGCGTGCGCTCATCCTCGCGCCGACCCGCGAGCTCGCCCTGCAGATCGACCGCACGGTGCAGCCGATCGCCCGCTCGGTGGGGCTCTTCACGACGCAGATCTACGGCGGTGTCCCGTACGGCCGTCAGGAGGGTGCGCTCGAGCGCGGCGTCGACATCATCGTCGGCACCCCGGGTCGCGTGCAGGACCTCCTGAACAAGGGGAAGCTCGACCTCAGCGAGGTCGTCATCTCCGTCCTCGACGAGGCCGACCACATGTGCGACCTCGGGTTCCTCGAGCCGGTGCAGGAGATCCTCCGCGCCACCGCCGAGGTCACCCCGCAGGGCAACCGCGCGCAGAAGCTGCTGTTCAGCGCCACGCTCGACACCCAGGTCGCGGCGCTCGTCGAGCAGTTCCTGCACGAGCCGAGCGTGCACGAGGTCGCGGGTGAGGACCAGGCGTCCTCGACCATCGACCACCGCGTGCTCGTGGTCGAGCAGCGCGACAAGGACCGGGTCCTCGAGGAGCTCGTCGCCGGCGAGGGCAAGACCATCGTCTTCGCCCGCACCCGCGCCTACGCCGAGCGGCTCGCCGAGCAGTTCGAGGACGCCGGCATCCGCGCGACCTCGCTGCACGGCGACCTCAACCAGTCGCGCCGCACGCGCAACCTGTCGCTGCTCACCAGCGGCCGGGTGAACGTGCTCGTCGCCACGGACGTCGCCGCGCGCGGCATCCACGTCGACGACATCTCGCTGGTCGTGCAGGCCGACGCGCCGGACGACTACAAGGCGTACATGCACCGCTCCGGCCGCACCGGTCGTGCCGGCAAGGAGGGCACGGTCGTCACGATCGTCCCGCGCAGCCGTCGCCGGAAGATCGAGGGCATCCTCGAGCACGCCGAGATCGAGGCGGACCTCGTCGAGAGCGGTCCCGGCGACCGCATCCTCGCGGAGCTCGCCGCGCGCTGACCCCGCGACACGACGGCGTCTGTCCGAGACGCCGTCGAAGCGCCGAGACGCCGCCGGATCCGGCGGC
>NZ_JARUXD010000147.1:0-1439 GCF_030433875.1 Curtobacterium sp. PsM8
ATGGGTCGTACCGGGTGGAGCGGGGGGGGGGGGGCCCCCCCCCCCCCGGGCCCCCCCGGGGCCCCCCCCCCCCCCCCCCCGCACCCCCCCCCGCCCCCGGGCGCGCCCGCGCGGGGGCCCTTCTGCTGGGTCGGGGAGACTCAGCCCTTCTTGGCGAGTGCCTCGAGCGTGTCGTCGTTCGAGTACGCCTCGACGGCGTTGTCCTTGGTGACGAGGACCGGGGTCAGCTCGACGGTCGGGACGATCTTCTTGCCGTTGTCGTTGTTCTTGTCGCTCACGGTCTTCGGCTTCTTGCCGTCGGCCAGGTCGGACACCAGGTCGATCGCGGCCTGGGCCTCGTCGGTGGTGTTCTTGTAGATGGTCGAGTACTGCGTGCCCTGCATGATGAGCGGGATCGACGCGGTCTCGGAGTCCTGACCGGTGACGACGGGGTTGTCCTTGCCGGCGGCCTTGGTCGCGGTGAGGATCGCACGGGCGAGCGTGTCGTTCGGCGAGAGGACGCCGTCGAGCTCGGTGTCACCCGTGTAGTACTGCGCCAGGAGGTCGGTCATGCGCGACTGGGCCTTCTGTGCGAGCCAGCCCTGCGTGGCGACCTTCTGGAACGAGGTCTGACCGGAGACGACCTTGATCGTGCCGTCGTCGATCTTCGGCTGCAGGACGTCCATCGCACCGTTGAAGAACACGGTGGCGTTGGCGTCGTCCGGCGAACCGGCGAAGAGCTCGACGTTGTACGGCTTGTCGCCCTTCTTCTCCTCGAGGCCCTTGAGGAGCGCCTGCGCCTGGAGCTGGCCGACCTTGAAGTTGTTGAACGCGACGTAGTAGTCGACGTTCTCGGTGTTCAGGATGTTGCGGTCCCAGGCGATGACGGTCGCACCGGCGGCCTTGGCGGCCTTGACCTGCGAGCCGAGCTGCGAACCGTCGGCGGCACCGACGATGATCGCCTTCGCGCCCTTGGTGACCATGCCCGAGATCTGCGACTGCTGGTCCGGGACCGGGCTGCCGGCGTTGGCGTACTGGATGTCGGCCTTGAAGCCGGCCTTCTCGATCGACTTCTTGAACGCGGCGCCCGCGAGGACCCAGTTCTGCGAGGTCTTGGCGGGGAGGGCGACACCGATGAGGTCACCCTTCTTGATGGTCGAGCTCGAGCCGGAGCCCGAACCCGAGTCGCCCGAGTTGCCACGGGCCGAGCAGCCGCTGAGGGCGAGGCCCGCGATGAGCGCCAGGCTGACGCCGGCGACGATCTTCTTGCGCATGTGATTGCTTTCTCTTCGTTGAGGAGTTGGGGCCGGGGCCCCGCTGTGTGTGGATGGGTCGTACCGGGTGGAGCGGGGGGGGGGGGACCCCCCCCCCCCCGGGCCCCCCGGGGGGGGGGGGGGGGGGGGTGGGGGGGGGGGGGGGGGGGGGGGGGGGGGGGGGGGGGGGGGGGGGGGGGGGGGGGG
>NZ_JARUXD010000148.1:0-1320 GCF_030433875.1 Curtobacterium sp. PsM8
GGGGGTCCCCCCCGGTGGGGGCCCCCGCGGCGGCGGGGGTGGTGCGTGACCGCCCCCCCCCCGGCGCGGGGGGCGGGGGGGGGCGCGCCCCCCCCCCCCCCCCCCCCCCCGTCCGTTGTGCGGCCGGCGCGCGCCCGCCCGACCGTGGTGCGGCGCGGACAGCACCTGCCGTATCCGATCCGAACCGTGGACTCCCGCGGTTCGGATCGGATTCCGTTGTGCGGCGCCTCGCCGAACCACGACCACGACCACGATTCCGACTCCCACCTCGCACGACAGGATGGACGCATGACCGAGACCCGGGGGCGGCAGCTGCTGCCCGGACAGACCAGCCGCGTGCACGTGTACGACGTCGAGACGCGCACCGGCCGGCTGGTGTTCGCCTCGGACACCGTCCTGGTCGAGGCGCCGAACGTCCTGGACGCCGACACCCTGGTGCTCAACGCCGACGGCGACCTCTGGCTGCTGCCGGTGCCCGCGGCCGGGACGGTCCTCGACGAGACCGCGCTCGTACCGGTGCCGATGCCGGGTGTGCCCGAGATCAACAACGACCACGTGCTCGACCCCTCGGGGCAGTCCGTCGTGGTGAGCGGGCGGGACGGTGAGCTCTACCGCGTGCCGCTGCCCGCCGGCGGCCCGGGGATCCGCATCACCGACACCTCCGCCGCCCTGCCGACCGTGCGGAAGTACTACCTGCACGGCATCGCTCCCGACGGTTCCGCGCTGGCCGCGATCGTGGGCGAACGCTCACCGGAGGGCGTCTGGACCACCGACGTCGCCCTCGTCGACCCGGCGACCGGCGCGACGACCTTCCGGACCCGCGACGCGCACCCGGACGACGGGTGCGCGTGGACCCCGGACGGCGGGACCCTGCTGTTCAACACCGAGCGGTTCACCCCGGGCACGGCGCAGCTCGCCGCCCTGCGCGACGGGTCGACGGACCCCGTGCAGATCACCGGTGACGAGCGGGTGAACTGGTTCCCGCACGTCTCCCCGGACGGTGTGCACCTGCTGTACCTGTCCTACGAGCCCGGCGTGCACGGGCACCCGGCGGACCACCGGGTGGAACTGCGGCTGCTGCCCGGGGTCCTCGCTCGTGGTGCGCGGATCGCGGTGGTGCCGGAGACGCTGGTCGTCCTCGACGGCGGGCAGGGGACCGTGAACGTGCCGCCGTGGGCGCCGGACTCGTCGTGGTTCGCGTACTGCGACTACCCGGTCACGGCGGGCTGGGGCCGCCGTGGCCGCCGCGCCGGGGGGGCGGGGGCTCGCCGCCGACGACGCCCCCCACCCACCGGCTACTCGATAATTAACCGCAGGAAT
>NZ_JARUXD010000149.1:0-1218 GCF_030433875.1 Curtobacterium sp. PsM8
TGACGGGTGGAGCATCACGCTCCACCGGTCAGGGGCTTTTCTGCATTCCCCGGCACAGTTCCGCATTGCCTGAGTATCGGGCACTGCGTACCCGGTAGACCGGATCCATGAAGGTCGTCGGAGTCACACAGTTCGGAGGGCCCGAAGCCCTCGCCGTCCACGAGATCGAGGACGTCCACGCCGGCAGCGGTTCGGTCCGCATCGCGGTGCAGGCGTTCGCCGTGAACCCCACGGACACCGGCGTTCGCGCGGGGGAGCGGGACTCGAGCGCGCAGACCGCGCCCTACGTTCCCGGCATGGACGCAGCCGGGGTCATCGACGAGATCGGCCCCGACGTCGAGGGGTGGTCCGTCGGGGACCAGGTCATGGCCATCGCGCTACCGCTCACCGGCCACGGCGGTGCGTACGTCGAACACCTGGTCGCACCGGTCGGGTCGTTCACCCGGATCCCGCGTGACACCTCGATCGAGGAAGCGTCCACCGTGCCCATGAACGGGCTCACTGCCATCCAGATGCTCGAACTCGCCGGGCTCGAGCGCGGGCAGACCCTGGCCGTCACCGGTGCCGCAGGCCTGCTCGGCAACTACGTGGTCCAGCTCGCGAAGGCCGCTGGCATCACCGTCATCGCGGACACGTCGGAGAAGGACCAGGCCCTCGTGCACTCGCTCGGTGCCGACCACGTCGTGCCGCGCGGCGACGGGTTCGCGGAGGCCGTCCGGGCGATCGTCCCCGAGGGTGTCGATGCCCTCGCCGACTGCGCCGTACAGCGGGACGTCGTCGTGCCGGCCCTCCGCGACGGTGGCGTGTTCATCGACGTCCGAGGGTGGAAGGGCAACGGGGCCGAGGGTATCCGCTTCACCCAGGTCTTCGTCTTCAACGAGTACCGGTCGTTCGACAAGCTCGAGCATCTCCGCCACGCGGTCGAGGGCGGCACGATCGTCCCACGCGTGGCCGAGGTGCTCCCGGCGTCCCGCGCCGCCGAGGCGCACGAGCGACTCGAAGCGGGCGGGACCCGCGGGCGCTTCGTCCTCACCTGGTGACAGACGCCACGGCCTGATAGACGTCACCATGTGACGAACGTCAGCGCCTGACGGGCGTCACCACGAGACGGACGGGGGGCCCCGGGCCACAAGGTTCCCGGCCACCCCGCCGGGATAGGCGCGCGCGGCGCGCCGGCGGGCCGTGCGGCGGGGGTGGATACCGCGGGGGCGAGCGGCG
>NZ_JARUXD010000014.1:0-62667 GCF_030433875.1 Curtobacterium sp. PsM8
GGGGGGGGGCGCCCCTTGGCCCAGTTGGCCGGGGCGCCCGCGGGCCCGGGGGGGCGGGGGGGGGCCCCCGGGCGGGGCGCCCCCCCCCGGGCGGGGGGGGGCCCCCCCCGTCAGTGCGGTGCGCGCTGCTTACTGCTCGAACGTGGCGTGGAGTTCGATGTCGACGCCGGTGAGGGCCTTGCTGACCGGGCAGGTCGCCTTGGCCTCGTCGGCGGCCTTCAGGAAGGTCGCCTCGTCGATGCCGGTGACCTCGCCGTGCACGGTGAGGACGATGCCGGTGAGCTTGAAGCCGACCGTGTCCGGGCCGAGCGAGACGTCGGCCTTGACGTCGAGGGACTCGACGGTGCCGCCGGCCTCGCCGAGGACGGCGGAGAACTGCATGGCGTAGCAGGCCGAGTGCGCTGCGGCGATGAGCTCTTCGGGGCTGGTGGTGCCGCCGGCCTCGTCAGCGGCGCGCTTCGGGAAGGACACGTCGTAGGTGCCGACCTTCGAGCTGGAGAGTTCGACCTGGCCGGAACCGTCGTTGAGGCCGCCGTTCCAGGCGGTGCGTGCGGTGCGCGTGGGCATGGCCGCTCCTTTCGTTCGGGGTGTGGGCCGGGTGCGACCCTCGGTGCCGAGTCAATCGGAGAACGCTCGTTCTCGCAACCGGTTCCCGGGGAAGACGCAGGCTGACGGCTCCCGGGGTTCAGGTGGTGCGCAAGGCGGATTGTCGCGCGCCCTCCGGTCCGACGGCGATTTCGGCAACAGGTGTAGTTTTGGGCCATGCGTGCAGTCGTCTTCGAGCAGTACCAGACCTCCCCGTCCCTGACCGACGTCGAGAAGCCCGCGCCGGGTCCGGGCGAGGTCCTCCTCAAGGTCGCCGGCGCCGGTGCCTGCCACTCCGACGTCGCCGTCTACCGTGAGTTCCAGGAGGGCCAGCCCGGCGCCCAGCGGCCCGCGTTCGTCCTCGGCCACGAGAACTCCGGCTGGGTCGAGTCCGTCGGCGAGGGCGTCACCGGTTTCACCGTGGGCGATGCCTACTTGGTCTACGGTCCGGTCGGCTGCGGGCACTGCCGGTACTGCTCGAAGGGGCAGGACACCTACTGCGAGAACGCGGCCACCAACCCGTACGCCGGCATCGGCCTGGGCCGCGACGGCGGGATGGCCGAGTACGTCGTCGTGCCGGCACGCAACCTCGTCCCGCTCGGAGACGCCGACCCGATCGCGGCAGCACCCCTCAGTGACGCCGCCCTGACGCCGTACCACGCGATCAAGAACGCCCTGCCGAACCTGGCCGGCGGCGGCAAGTACGCGCTCGTCGTCGGACTCGGTGGCCTCGGGCAGATCGCCGTCCAGATCCTCACCGCCCTCACCGGAGCGACCGTCATCGCGACGGACACCAAGGAGGACGCGATGGCCCGCGCCGCCGAGCGTGGCGCGATCACCGTCCCGAGCGGACCCGACCAGGTCGCCCGGATCCGCGAGATCACGGGCGGTGCCGGCGTCGACGCCGCGTTCGACTTCGTCGGTGTCACCCCGACCATCCAGACCGCGCAGGCGTCGATGGCCGTCGGCGGCCGGTTCACCGTCGTCGGGATCGCTGGCGGCACCACCGAGTGGAACTTCTTCTCGACGCCGTACGAGTCCACCATCACGAACACCTACTGGGGCACGATCGAGGACCTGCACGACGTCGTCGCGATGTACCGCGCGGGTCAGATCGTGCCGGACATCGAGCGGTTCGCCCTGGCCGATGCGCTCGAGGCCTACCGGAAGCTCGAGGCCGGCGAGCTCAGTGGCCGCGCGGTGGTCGTGCCGACGCTCTAGCGTGCGCCGGTCGTCGGGGGCCCTAGGGTCGGGTCCGATGACCGACACCGCAGTCCTCTCCGCACTCGAGACCTGGTCCCCGGCACAGCTGCGGGACTGGAACCCGTCCTGGCGACAGGACCTGGCGGCGTCGGCGGCCCCTGCGCTCGCCCTGGTCGGTGACGCCTCGTGGGGTGTAGCCGTCCGCGATGCCGTGCAGCTCCCCGTCGCCGATCCACTGTTGTGGGCCAACCGACGCCTCGACCTGTCGTCCGGGCACTGGGCGATCACGGGCATCCGGTTCCGCGGACGGGACGTCGCGAAGCCCTTCGTCGACGTCATCGCCACGGACGTGACCCCGGACGCCGCCGGCATCGCCGAACTCGCCGAGGTGCTCACCGCCCACCGGGAGTTCGCCCCGCTGTGCCTCCGTGTGCACCTGCCCGGCGACCAGCGGTCGGCGCCGGCGTCGGACGGGTTCACCGCCGTGCCGGACCTGCTCGTGGTGGCGGCCCCGGTCGCGCGGGTGGCCGCCGGCGCCGCGAGCACCGGTGTGGACGTCGAACTCGTCCGGGCCGAGCCGGCCGGCGCCGCGGTCCGAGTCGCCGACGCTTACGACGGGCTACGGCGCTCGGAGCCGGACCTGGACCAGTGGGCGACCGCCGCCGACCAGGACTCGCTCGCCGACGCGGACGAGGAAGGGCTGCTGTTCGACGTGGTGATCGCCGGACGCACCGCCGGGGTCGTCACTGCGGCGCGGGACGACGTGGACGGCTTCACCGGGTTCACGGTCGAGGAGATCGTCCTGGACGCCGAGCACCGCGGGCACGGGTACGGGCCGCTCGTCCTGCGCCAGCTCGCTCGTGCGCTGCCGGCCGGCCCCTCGGACGTGCTCTGCGGGCACATCCACCCCGGCAACACCCGGTCGCTCCGGAACGCCCTGGCGAGTGGTCGCGAGGTGGTGTCGTCGCTGGTGTGGGTCACGCCGACGGGCTCCCCGGGCATGCCGACGGACTGAGAGGACGGTCTCGATGCCTGAAGTGATGCGCGTCTCCGAGGTCGTCGCCCTGCTCATGCCGATGTTCCGCGAGATGCTGCACGACGACGAACTGGCGTCGTTGCGGCTCGAGGTCGTGCCCCGGGATCACCCCGACGAGCCCCCACTCGAGCCGGACGACCTGGTCGAGTCCAACTGTGCGGCCATGCGCTGGTGGATCCTCGGGGAGCGGGGGTGGTCCGGCGGCTTCGACGTGCGCGAGGGTCCGGTGGCGATGGTCCGCGCTGTGCAGAGCGACCTGCAGGACTTCATCGCGGAGAGCGGCTTCGGGTGGGGTGAACTCCGCGGCCCGACGGATCTGCCCTGACCTCGACGGCGATGTCGACCGAGTAGGCCTGCCTCCGCCGACCAATGCATCAACTTATGAGCAGCATTTGTGTCCATTTCTGAATACAATCGTTGCATGGCAGGTGCGGTGACGGGGCGACTCGCGGAAGTCGCAACACAGCGGTGGGGACTGTTGACCACAGCGCAGGCAGCGGCCGTCGATGTCGGTCGCAACGCGCTGACGCGGCTGACGTCGACGGGCGTCCTGGTGCGGGTCGCGCAGGGTGTGTACCGGATGGCGGGCGCGCCCGAACTCGAGCACGAGGCGATCTATGCCACGTGGCTCGCACTCGGGGGCGCGACCCGGCCGGCTACCGGTGCGGACGTGCCGGCGGTCGTCGCGGCGGGGGTGACGGCCACGGTCCTGCACGGCATCGGTGACTTCTCCCTGGAGCAGTCGGACTTCATCGTGCCGACTCGACGTGCCACACGGCTGCCAGCCCGGCTGCGTGTCCGGGCGCTGACATCGGCCGAGGTGACCTTCGCAGAGAGCGTGCCGACACTCACTGTCGAGCGAACGATCGCGGACCTCGTCGGGCTCTCGACCGATCGGTCACTGGTGGTCGACACCCTCGCGTCGGCGCACGAGCAGGGCAAGTTCGGTCGTCCACGGCAACTCGCGCAGTACCTCGATCCCCTTGCTCGGGGCTCCGGGTTCCGTGACGGGAGCGAGTTCGCCGCCGACCTGCTCGCTCGCGCGTCGATCGACCGTCCGATCACCGATGCCTGACGCCGCGTACGTCAGCTGGACCGCGATCGCCCAGGCGATCAAGGCCGCCGCAACACGAGCCCGAGCGGAGGGCATCACGAGCCAGGACGTCGCGGCACAGATCGCCCAGGCACGGCAGGACCGGTTCCTGGCGCGGGTCTTCGCCGATGGCGAGTCGTCGGATTGGCTGCTCAAGGGCGGAGGCGCGATGCTGGCCCGGGTGCCGCACACCCGAGCGACGAAGGACGTCGATCTGGCCGCGCGGATCGGGCACCTCGACGAGGCGCAAACAGCCCTCGAACGTGCCGTCGGACGGCAACTCGACGACCATCTCCGCTTCGATCTCATCGGCGTCCGTCACACCGGCCGTGGTGAGAACCAGCCTGGCGTGCAGACCCGCAGGCTGCTGTTCTCGTGCCTCGACGCACAGACTGGTCGGAAGGTCGGTGAGGTCCCGGCTGACGTCGTCGTCGGGCCAGCGCCGGTCGGCACGGTCGAGACGGTGACACCGATCAACCGACTCGCGCTGCCACGCAGCCTCCCGGCGCCGCAGTACCGGCTGTTCCCCGTCGCCGACCAGGTCGCGGAGAAGGTGTGCGCCACACTGCAGCGCTACGACGGCCGCCCGAGCAGTCGGGTGAAGGACCTGGTCGACCTGGTCACCATCGGCCGCACGCAGCAGATCAGCATGTACGAACTACGCGCCGCGATCGAGCACAAGCGCTGGCACACGGATCTCGGACCGATCGCGGTGTTCAGCGTCCCGGACGGTTGGGATCGGCAGTACCGCACGCTCGCAGCCGCAACGCCGTCCGCCGGCGGCATCACGGACGTCCGTGATGCCGAACGGTTCGTGCGATCCCTCATCGAACCGGCCCTCGACGGTGACGATGGAATGACCTGGGTTCCGGGACGGGGCTGGCTCGCGGCAGATCAGGTCCCACCCGCAGAGGACACGGTCCTGCCAGGACCTTGACGGCCACCCGCAGCGGGACGAGTCTTGCGCGCATGAGCCTCTTCATCAGCTGTCCGGTCGCGAGCGTCGAGCGTGCGACCGCGTTCTACACGGCGCTCGGGTGGACGCAGAACGCCGAGATGTCCGGTGACGCCGTGTCCTGCTTCGCGATCGCCCCCGAGCAGTACGTCATGATCGCCAGTCGGGAGATGTACGCCAGCGTCGGCGGTACCGAGGACCTGATCGGCGGCCCGGACACCCCCTCGAAGACGACGGTGTCGTTCGACCTGCCCAGCCAGGAGGCCGTGGACGAGCTCGTCGAACGCGCGGCCGCTGCGGGCGGCAGGATCGGCGACACCGACGACTACCCGTTCATGTACCAGCGCCAGTTCGACGACCCGGACGGGTACCACTGGTCGCCGTTCTGGATGAAGCCCGTCGCCGCCACCGCCTGACGGCCCGCGCCTCCGGTCGTCAGCCGGCGCGCTCGACGCAGGCGGACGGCGCCCTGGTGCAGGAGGTCGACGGCACGGTCACTGCGCGCGGTCCGGGGTCCGTGCCGCGTACCCGATGCGGCTCTGCTGGACGTGCGCTGCCATGCGCGCGACCGCCGTCTCGACGTCCCCGGCGTCGATCGCGGACAGGATCTGCCGGTGCTCGGGCCAGAGCCGCTTGCCGCGCGAGAAGGTGTCCATCGCGTACAGCCACTCGATCTTCCGCGAGAGCTGGCGCAGCAGCGTGGCGAGCGTGGTGCTGCCGGAGAGCTCGGCGACCAGGAAGTGGAAGCGGTCGTTGAGGTCGACGAGCTGCCCCAGGTCGTCGCGCTCCACCGCTCGGTCCCCGGTGTCGAGGACCACGCCGAGCTCCCGGCGCACCCGCCACCAGTCCGCCGGTGGGGTGTCGCCGTCGAACAGTGTCCTGGCGCGGGTCGCGGCACGCCTGGCGGTGGCGACCTCGAGCGACTCGCGCACCGCGAACAGGTCGTCGGCCTCGTCGACGGGGATCGCGGCGATGCGCGAGCCGACGTTCGGCTGCGACACGACGAAGCCCTCGCCCTCGAGCCCGCGGAGCGCCTCGCGCACGGGCACCCGGGAGACGCCGTAACGCTCCGCCAGGAACGCCTCGGTCACCCGGGTGCCGGGCAGCAGGTCCCCCGCGACGATGTCGCGGCGGATCGCGTCGAGGACACCGGCACCGTTCAGCACGGGGCCAAGCGTCCCACAACCGGCCGGGACGCTCGTCACACCGCGCTCTCCGCGAGCGCCCGACCCGGGATCGCGTCGAGCAGGTCCTTCGTGTACTGCTCCTGCGGGTCGTTGAACACCCGGGCGACCGAGCCCCGCTCGACGACCGCACCGCGCCGCATCACCACGACGTCGTCCGCGATCCGCCGGACCACCCCGAGGTCGTGCGTGATGAACAGGTAGCTCAGCCCGAGTCGGTCCTGCAGGTCGTCGAGCAGGGCGAGGATCTGCTCCTGCACGAGCACGTCGAGCGCGGAGACCGCCTCGTCGAGGATGAGCAGGTCCGGCTCGAGCGCGAGCGCCCGGGCGATCGCGACACGCTGCCGCTGGCCGCCGGAGAGTTCGTTCGGCCGCAGCTGGGCGACGGCCCGGGGCAGGGCGACCTGGTCGAGCAGGGTCGCCACCCGCTCGGTGCGCGCGGCCCGGTCGCCGATGCCGAACACGCGGAGCGGTTCGTCGATCACCCGCTCGATGGTGGACGTCGGGTCGAGCGACCCGTACGGGTCCTGGAACACCGGCTGCACCCGTCGCCGGACGCCCCGTCGTTCCGCCCCGCGCGCGCTGCCGATCGAGAGCCCGTCGACCAGGGCGCTGCCGGACGTCGGCGCCTCGAGCCCGAGCACGATGCGCGCGACGGTCGTCTTCCCCGAGCCGGACTCCCCGACGACGGCGGTGGTGGTCCCGCGGCGGACCGCGAACGACACCCCGTCCGCCGCCCGCAGCGTCCCCGCGCCACGACCACGGATCCGGTACTCCTTCACCAGGTCCGACACGACGAGGATCGGCTCACCGGTGACGATCGGCTCGGGCGGCAGCCCGGACAGTGCCGGGGCGGCCGCGATGAGCCGCTTCGTGTACTCGTGCTGCGGGTTCCGCAGGATGTCGCCGGGCGCGCCCTGCTCGACGACCTCGCCGTCGAGCATGACGACCACCCGGTCGGTCCGGTCGGCCGCGACACCGAGGTCGTGCGTGACGAACAGCAGCGTCGTGCCGTGCTGGTCGACGAGCGTCTGCAGGTGGTCGAGGATCTGCCGCTGCACGGTCACGTCGAGTGCGCTCGTCGGCTCGTCCGCGATGAGCAGCTCCGGCTGCCGGGCCAGCGCGATCGCGATGAGGATGCGCTGCCGCATGCCGCCGGAGAACTCGTGGGGGAACTGGTCCGCGCGCTGGCTCGCCTCCGGGATGCCGGCCTCGGTCATCAGGGCGACCACCCGCTGGCGGATCGTGGCGCGCCCGCGCATCCCGCCGGCGCGCAGCGTGTCCGCGATCTGCGCCCCGACGCGCATCGACGGGTTCAGGTTCGTCGACGGGTCCTGCGGGACGAGCCCGATCCGGCCGCCGCGGACGCGCCGCATCGCGGACTCGTCGGCCCCGGTCACGTCGAGGTCGCCGAGCCGGATCGACCCACCCGTGACGTGTCCGGCTCCCGGCAGCAGCCGCAGCACCGCCGCGATGAGCGTCGACTTGCCCGAGCCGGACTGGCCGACGATCGCGACGCGCTCGCCGCGGCGGACGTCGAGGTCGACGCCGTGCAGCACCTCGGTACTGCCGAACGCGACCCGCAGGTCACGCACGGAGAGCAGGGGCTCGCCAGGGTCGGACGGGAGGCTCGGCTCGCGTCCGGTGGTCGTCGTCCGGTCGGTCATCGGTGAGTCAGCGTCCTGTGGCATGTCCCTGGGCTCCTCTCGGGTTGGCGGCGGCGCCGAGGACGCCGGTGGCGGGGTCCCGCGTCACGCAGGACAGACGGCCGAGCGACCAGTCGCCGGCGCGGGTGACGACGTGGCCGAGGGCCTCGAGGCCGGTGATGACGTCGTCACCGAGGCGGTCCTCGACCACCAGGCCACCGGGCGTCCAGGTCCGGGGCCAGAACGAGCCCGGGAAGGACGTGGTGTGCAGCGCGGGAGCGTCGATGGCCTGCTGCGGGCTGTACCCGCCGACGATCGTCCGGAGCAGGAACAGCAGCTGCCACTGGTCTTGCTGGTCGCCGCCGGGGGAACCGAGCGCCATGGCGGGTGCGCCGTCGCGGAGCACCAGGGTCGGCGTGAGTGTCGTCCGCGGGCGCTGGCCGGGGCGCAGCGTCGACGCGGTGCCGTCCTCGAGCCAGACCATCTGCAGGCGGGTGCCGAGGCAGAACCCGAGCTCCGGGATCGTCGGCGAGGACTGCAGCCAACCACCAGAGGGGGTGGCGCTGACGATGTTGCCCCAGCGGTCGACGACGTCGATGTGGACCGTGTCGCCCCGGGTCTCGCCGGTCGCCATCACGATCGGCTCGCCGCGGTCCTCGGTCAGGGCGTCGTCCTCGGCGGGGGCCGCGACCGCGTTCCCACGGGCACCGGGCACGGTCGGTTCGCCGACACCGGCGACGGGTTCACCCCTCGGCGTGTACGTCTCGCGGAGTGGCGGGAGCGCCCCGGCGGCGACGGACACCGACCCCGGACGGAGCTCGTGCGAGGCGCGCTCGCCGATGAGGGTGCGGCGCTCGTCCGAGTACGCGTCGGAGAGCAGCTCGGCCATCGGGACGTCGCCGTCGCCGTAGTACGCCTCGCGGTCGGCGAGGGCGAGCTTCTGCGCCTCGACGATCGTGTGCGCACCGGCGACGGTGGACGGGTCGAGCAGGGCGTCGTCGAGCGGGTCGAGCAGTCGCAGCGTCTGGAGCAGCGCCGGCCCCTGGCCCCACGGCCCGGTCTTCGCGATCGTGCAGCCGCGGAACTCGGCCGTCGTCGCCGGTTCGTACGAGGCCCGGAACGCGGCGAGGTCCTCGGCCCGGATGACCCCGGCATGGTCGGTGCCCGAGGCGTGGCGGTGTGGGGCCCGCACGAAGCGGTCGATCGCCTCGGCCACGAACCCGGTCGCCCAGGCGTCCCGGGCGGCGTCGATGCGGCGGACGCGGCCGTCGGCGGCCGCCCCGTCGTGCACGGAGCCGGCGTCGACGAGCCGCTCGAGCACGGAAGCCCACGTCTCGTTCCTGATGACGTCCCCGGCGACCGGCACCGTCCCCACGGGCTCGGCCGCCACGTCGCTCCGCAAGCTCCGCGACGCGTCGGAACCGGCCCGCGTGGGCCCACCTCCCGTCAGCCACAGAGCGGCGGAGGACGGCCAGTGGTCGCGGAACAGGCTCTCCACCGTCGCGATCGTCGCGGCCACGCGCGGCGCGATCGGGTGCCCGTCACGGGCGTAGCCGACGGCCGGCGCGAGGACGTCGGCGAGCTCCCACGTGCCGTGGTCGCGGAGCAGCAGGAGCCAGGCGTCGACGGCGCCCGGGACGGCCGCGGCGAGTGCCCCGGCGCCGGGGACCAGGTCGAGGCCCTCGGCGCGGAAGTGCTCCGGCGTCGCGCCGGCCGGAGCCGGGCCCTGCCCCATGAGGACCCGGGGCGTCGGGTCGTCCGCGGTGGCGAAGATCCCGGTCATGTCGCCACCGGGGCCGTTCAGGTGCGGTTCCACGACGTGCAGGACGAACGCGCCGGCGACGGCGGCGTCGAAGGCGTTGCCGCCGCGCTCCAGGACGGACTGCGCGGTGGCGGTCGCGATCCAGTGCGTGGACGCGGCCATGCCGAACGTGCCCAGCAGGTCCGGCCTGGTGGTCTCGATGCTCGGTTCGACGAAGGCGGGGTTGGTGCTCACGGTGTCACTTCCGGTCGGAGGCGGTGGGGTCGAGGGCGTCGCGCAGGGCGTCCCCGAACAGGTTGAAGCCGAGGCAGATGACGGCGATGGCGATGCCGGGGACGACCGCGGCCCACGGCGCCTGGCCGAGGTACTGCTGCGCGTCGGAGAGCATGATGCCGAGGCTCGGTGTGGGCGGCTGGATGCCGAGCCCGAGGAAGGACAGCAGCGCCTCGCCGATCACGGCGACCGGCATGATCACCGTCGCCTGCACGATGATCGCCGACACGCAGTTCGGCAGCACGTGCTGGGCGATGATGCGCGCGCCACCGGCGTCGAGGGTCTTCGCGCTCGTGACGAAGTCGGCGCTCGTGATGCGGAGCGTCTCACCGCGGACGATGCGGATCATCGCCGGGACGTGCGAGACGCCGATCGCGATGACCGCGTTCGACAGGCTCGGGCCGCTGATGGCGGCGAGGCCGACCGCGATGATGAGGAACGGGAACGCGAGGGCCACGTCGGTCAGCCGGGAGATGACCGCGTCGAGCCACTTCCAGTACCCGGCGAGCAGGCCGAGCGGCGTGCCGACGACGACGGACACCAGGACGGACAGCGCGCCGACGATCAGCGAGACCTGCACGCCGTAGAGCGTGCGGGACAGGATGTCGCGCCCCAGGTCGTCGGTGCCCAGGCCGAACCCGACCGTGAACGGCACCTGGAACGGCAGGTCGAAGTGCGTCTCGGTGGGGTCGTGCGGGGCGACGAGCGGTGCGGTGAGCGCCGCGAGGACGACGACCGCGAGCATGATGCCCCCGGTCATGCCGAGGCGGTTCGATCGGACCTGCCGCCAGACACGGCCGCGGCTGGAGCCGAGGTCGAACGCGGCGGCTTCGGTCGGGGTGAGCGTGGTCACTTGGTCCCTCCCACGCGGATCTTCGGGTTGATGACGGAGTAGAGCACGTCGACGGCGAAGTTGATGAGCACGTAGCCGAGCGTGATGACGAGGACGACGGCCTGGATCACCGGGTAGTCCCGGGTGAACACCGAGTCGAGTGTGAGCTTGCCGAACCCGGGCAGGGCGAAGATGCGCTCGGTGACGACGGCGCCCGAGATGAGCCCGCCGAGCTGCAGCCCGACGATGGTGACGACCACGATCATCGAGTTCCGCAGGCCGTACCGGAACAGCACCCGGCCGCGGGAGAGCCCCTTGGCCCGGGCGGTCCGGACGAAGTCGGTCTTCATCGTCTCGATCATCGAAGCCCGGGTCTGCCGCATGATCACGGCTGCCAGGGACGTGCCGAGGATCACGGCCGGGAGCGTCAGGTGGTACAGCGCGCTCAGCGGGTTCGTCGTCATCGGGACGTAGCCCGAGGCGGGGAACCACCCGAGGCCGGCCGCGAGCCACACGATCGCCAGGATCCCGAGCCAGAAGTTCGGTACCGACAGCCCGACGAGCGCCGCGGCGTTCGCCATCCACTCGGGCCAGCGGCCGCGGTACCGCTCGGCCAGGGTGCCGAGGGCGACGCCGACCAGCACCGCGACGACGATCGCGTACAGCGCCAGCCACAGCGTGACCGGGAGCGTCGCGCCGAGGAGCTCGGTGACGGGGGTGCCGGTGCGGGTCGAGCGGCCGAGGTCGCCCTGCAGCGCGTTCACGACGAACCGCCAGTACTGCACGACGATCGAGTCATCGAGGCCGAGCGAGGCCCGGACCGCGGCGAGGCGGGCGGGGCTCGCTTCCTCGCCGGCGAGTGCGAGCGCCGGGTCGCCCGGCAGCTGCCGGACGCCGACGAACACCACGATGGACGCGAGCACGAGGGTGAGCGCCGCCTGCCACAGGCGGGTCGTCACGTAGCGGATCACTTGTCGGTCCCCTCCACGAACGCGGCCTGACTGAGCCGGACCACGCCGTCCGCGTACGTCGAGACGCCCGCGACGTCGTTCCGGAGACCGGTGATGCTCCGGGTCCGGTAGAGGTAGATGATCGGGTCGTCGCGCTGCACCAGCTCGGTCATCTGCCCGTACAGGTCGGCGCGCTCCTGCTCGTCGGTCGCCTGCGCGGCGCGGTCGATCAGGTCGTCGACCTCGGGGTTGCTGTACCCGGCGTAGTTGTTGCCGCCGCCGGTCGCCAGGAACCCGCCGATGTTGCCGTGCGGGTCCACGCGGCCCGACCAACCGAGCTGCAGCGCCTGGAAGTCGCCACGGGTCTGGTCGTCGAGCAGCGTCGTGTACTCCACCGGGGTGATCGTGATCGCGAAGCCACCGGCACGGGCCTGCGCCTGCAGGGCCTGGGCGAACCGGACCGTGTCGGGGGTGTTCGTCACCTCCATGTCGATCGGGAACGGCTGCTGCACGCCGGCCTTCCGCAGGATCTCCTTCGCGGCGTCCGGGTCGTACGCGGGGCACGCCTTGCTGGCGTCGCTCGCGAAGATGCTCGTGTCCGGCACCGGGGAGCACGCGACGTCCGCCCAGCCGTGGAACACGCTCTGCACGAGCTCGGCGCGGTTGATCGACATCGACAGCGCTCGCCGCACGTCCGCACGCTTCGCCAGCGGGGTGTCGATCTGCCGCGGGTCCGTGCCGACGCCGTCCTGGTTGCCGATGTTCACCGTGATGCCCTGGTACCCGAGCGACCCGGTGCGCAGGACGGTCAGGTCCTTCCGCTTCCGCAGGTCGTCGACGTCCTGGGTGGAGATCGTGTCCGCCACCTGCACGTCCCCGGACTTCAGGTTCGCCGCGCGGATGCTGGCGTCGGTGATGATCCGGTAGGTGATCGTGTCGAAGTGGGCGCTCGCCGTGTCGTAGTACTCCGGGTCGCGCTCGACCTGGATCGAGGTCTGCGGCACCCGCTTGACGAACTTGTACGGGCCGACGCACACCGGGGCGTCCCCGAACCCGTCGCCTTCCTCCTGGAGCGCGGTCGGTGACATCACCATGCCCGCACGGTCGGCGAGCGCCGCCGTGATCGGTGCGAACGGGGTGTCGTAGTGCAGCTGGACGGTGTGGTCGTCCACCGCGGTGACGTCCGACACCGGCCCCATCTCGCTCTTCCGGCTGGAGTCGGCCTTGGTGAGGTTCCGCTCGAGCGTCGTGACCACGGCCGCCGCGTCGAACGGGGTGCCGTCGGCGAACCGGACGCCGGTCTTGACGGGGAACGTGACCGTCTTCCCGTCGTCGGACACCGTCGGCAGCGCCGTCGCGAGCATCGGGACGATCGCGCCCTCGTCGTCGATGTCGTACAGCTTCTGGCACATCGTCTCCATGACGTACCGGGTGTACAGCGACGACGAGGTCGTGGGGTCGAGACGGTCCGGCTCCGCGGAGAGGGCCATCACGAGGTCGCCGCCCTCGCGGACCTGGCGGTCGCCGATCGGTGCGGTGGTGACGGTGCCGGCGGTCGTGCCGCCGGCCTTCGAGCGTTGGACGGGCACGCACGCGGTCAGGGCGAGCGTGGCGGCGATGACGACCGCGGGCAGGGCGAGGAGCGTGCGGCGGCGACGGGGACTGATCGGGGACATGGGGTTCCTGATGCGGTGTGTGGCGTGGCGTTCCTCGTGGGATCGCGCTCAGGAGCGGGGTTGATTGCATACAATCACGGATCAGGGCCCCCGTTTGTGCACAATCTGTTTCGATCGTGTAAAACCATCGCCCCCGCGACGGCCGCGACGGCCGCGACGGCCGCGTCGAACGCGTCGCCGACTGAGCACGCGTGTGCCCGTCGTGTCCCCGGAGCGCCGGGAGCACACGGACCCGCGTCGCGCAACGCCCCCGGACCGGGGGATAGCCCAGGCGCGCCCGGCCTGCGACCCTTGACCGTCGAGCTGTACAGGGACCGCTCGACACAGGACACGCACCGCGCTGGCGCTCGGCCGCCCGCGGTGGGCCTCACCACGAGCAGGGACGACCACCACATGATCAGGGCACGAGCACGCTTCGCCGCGGCCGTCACCGCCGTCGCGATCGCGGCCGCGGGACTCGTCGCGGTCGCCGCACCGGCACACGCAGCGACCACCTACACCGGCTCCGCACCGGCGGGCACCTGGCTGCGCGCCGGCGACCAGGTGACCTCCCCGAACGGGCAGTTCCGCCTGGTGATGCAGGGCGACGGCAACCTCGTCGAGTACGGCATCGGCAACGTGGTGCTCTGGGCGTCGAACACCCCGAACCAGTACGGAGCCGCCACGGTCGTCCAGAAGGAGGGGCCGCTGTCGATCATCAAGGACGGCAAGCTGGTGGCGCAGTGGGGCCCGAAGAGCTCCCCGACGAAGGCCCTGACCGTCAGCGGTGACGGCAGCCTGCGCCTGCTGGACACGGCCGGCAAGACCACGTGGAAGCTCGACACGTTCCAGAACCGGGTCCCCGCCGGCACGACGATCCTGCCCGGCACCGTCCTGCGATCCGGTTCCGGCCGGCAGCAGACGTTCACGATGCAGGCCGACGGCAACCTCGTGCAGTACGTCGGGACCGCTGCCGCGTGGTCGTCCAAGACCTTCCGGCACCCGGGCGCGACCGCTGCGGTGCAGGCCGACGGCAACCTGGTCGTCTACCCGAAGGGCGGCGGCAAGGCGCTCTGGGCTTCGAACACGTCCCGCAAGGGTGGCGGAGCGCTGCTGGTGCAGCTCGACGGCAACGTCGTCCTCTACGGCAAGGCGGACACCCGGTCCTGGTCGACGAAGAAGGTCACCGGACTGCAGTGGCCGGTCGCCGGCACCTCGATCACCGGGCGCTACGGCGACGACCGCGGCGCGGGACACGTGCCGCGCTACCACCAGGGCACGGACTCGCCGGTGAAGGTCGGCACGCCGGTCTACGCCTCCGGTGCCGGTCGCGTGACGACGGTGGTCCGCAACAACGCCAGCTACGGCAACTACGTCATCGTGACGTACGGCCTGACCACGGTGCTGACGGCGCACATGAGCTCGATCGCCGTGACCAAGGACCAGGTCGTCTCGCTGGGCACGCAGCTCGGCAAGTCCGGCAACACCGGGCAGTCGACCGGCCCGCACGTCCACGTCGAGACGCGCGTGAACGGGACGCTCAAGGACCCGCTGACGATCCTCGCGTTCCGCTGACGCCGGCCCGCCGAGCCCCGGCCGTAGGGTGGTGGGGATGTCACGCCCCACCGCCGAGGACGTCCTCGTCGCGTTCGCCCGGACGCCCGGGGACGTCGGTGCCGCACGCCGCGTCGCCCGCCGCTTCGCGGACCTGGACCCGGGGGAGCGGTCGGCACTGCTCTGGAGCGAGGACCCCGGTGGCCGGCTCGTCGCCGTCGTGCTGCTCCTGCAGGCGGCCCGCGAACGGCAGGCCGCACGCCGGACTCCGGACCCCGACCTGACCGACGAGTACCTCTCCGCACTCCGGGCCGAGCGGATCGACGACCCGGCGCTGGTCGACCTGGCCGCCGAGGACCTGGTCGGCGCCCCGCTGCTCGGCGGCTCGACCGGGCCGCTGTTCGCGCTCGCGAAGTCCGACGTGGCGCTCGTCCGTCGAGCCGCGGTGGTGGCGACCCTGGCGTTCGCGAAGCAGGGCGACGCCGAGGTCCCGCTCGCCGTCGTCGGTCGGCTGGTCCGGGAGCGCGGCGACCTCGTGCAGTCCGCCCTCGGCTGGGTGCTGCGCGAGACCGGCAAGCGGGCGTCCGAGGCCGAGCTGATCGGGTTCCTGGAACGCCAGGGCCGGTTCCTCAGTCGTGCGGCGCTGGAGACCGCGACCGAGCACCTGCCACCGGCGGAACGGGACCGATTGCGCGGCTGACCAGTCGTGGATCCCGGTCGCGCCGAACACAGCGCACCGGTCTCCGACAGGATGGTCGGAACACGACAGGAGCTCATCGGTGCACTCTCACGGCGGCATGCTCGGGACCTTCACCCTCATCGCCCTCACCGTGGCCGGCGCGGTGTACATCGTCGGCGCGGCCGGACAGCGGCGACGCGGTCACGCAGCCTGGCCCCTGGCCCGAACGGTCTCCTGGATCGCCGGACTGCTCGCCGTCGCCGCGGTCCTGGTCGGTCCGCTCGGCCACGCCGGAGGTCACGACCTCACCACGCACGTCCTCGGGCACGTCGTCATCGGCATGGTCGCCCCGGTGCTGCTGGTGCTCGGCTCGCCGGTGACGCTCGCCCGCCGCACGCTCGAGCCCGTCCCGCTGCAGCGCCTCGGTCGGCTGGCCGGCAACCCGCTCACCCGGGCGCTCGCGTTCCCGGTGGTCGCCGCCGTCCTCGCCGTCGGCGGCTCCTGGCTGCTCTACACCGGCACCACCGCGGCCGACTCGACCCGCGACCCGGCGCTGCACTCGGTCGTGATGATCGGGTTCCTGCTCGCCGGCCTGCTGCTGACCGCGGGTGTCGTCGGCGTCTCGGCCGGCATCCGCCGCACCCCGCGCTGGCTGCGCGTGGCCGTCGTCGTCCTGTCGACAGCGGTCCTCTGCGTCGAGGCCGCGCTGATGGGCGCCACCGGTGTGCCCGGCATCCCCACCGACCAGGTGCCGTCGGCCTCGGCCGCCCTGTGGATCGGCGCGGTCCTGTACGCGGTCGCACTCGGCGTCGTCATCGCCGGCGAACGAGCGCGCGACGAGCGGACCGCACGCGACGAGCGGGTGGCCGCAGACGTCCGGGAGGCCCGCCCCGCGCCCGCCGCACCCGTCGCCTCCGACGCGGCGAGCTGAGCGCACCCCGAGGCGTCTGCTCCGTCGACGCGTCCGCTCCTTCGGCGTGTCCGACGCGTTCGCTGCCTTCCCGCAGCGCTGAGCGACCCACGCTGGGAAGCCCGCACGAGGCGGAGGCGTACCGATGGGACGATGCGTGCCGGGCCTCCCGTCCGGCCGCGACCGCGACGAGAGGAGCGCACGCATGCGCGCACTGACCTGGCAGGGCACCGAGAAGGTGTCCGTCGAGACCGTTCCCGACCCGACCATCCAGGAGCCCACGGACGCGATCGTCCGGATCACCTCCACGGCGATCTGCGGCTCCGATCTGCACCTGTACCGCGTCCTCGGCCCGTACATCGACAAGGGCGACGTCCTGGGCCACGAGCCGATGGGCATCGTCGAGGAGGTCGGCTCGGCCGTCACGAACCTCAAGGTCGGCGACCGCGTCGTCGTCCCCTTCAACATCTCCTGCGGCCACTGCTACATGTGCCAGCGCGGCCTGCAGTCCCAGTGCGAGACCACCCAGGTGACCGCGTACGGCAGCGGCGCCGCTCTGTTCGGCTACACCAAGATGTACGGCCAGGTCCCCGGCGGCCAGGCCGAGTACCTCCGCGTGCCGCACGCCGACTACGGCCCCATCAAGGTGCCCGACACCGGCGCCGACGACCAGTGGCTGTTCATGAGCGACATCCTGCCGACCGCGTGGCAGGCCGTGCAGTACGCGGACGTGCCCGAGGGCGGCACGCTCGCGGTGCTCGGCCTCGGCCCGGTCGGGCAGTTCGCCGCCCGCATCGGCAAGCACCTCGGCTACCGGGTGCTCGCCGTCGAGCCGGAGCAGGTCCGTCGTGACCTCGCGGCGAAGTACGACATCGAGACGTTCGACCTGTCGAAGGACCTCGTCGCGGAGCTCGTCGACCTGACCGACGGCCGTGGCCCGGACGCCGTCGTCGACGGGGTCGGCATGGAGGCGCACGGCAACCCGGTCGCCGGCTTCGCCCAGCGTGCCGCCGGCCTGCTGCCCGACAAGCTCGCGCAGAAGGCCATCGAGACCGCCGGTGTCGACCGGCTCGACGCCGTGCACACCGCGATCGACCTGGTCCGCCGCGGTGGCACCGTCTCGCTGAGCGGTGTCTACGGCGGCATGGCCGACCCGATGCCGATGATGACGCTGTTCGACAAGCAGATCACCATCCGCGAGGGCCAGTGCAACGTGAAGCGCTGGATCGACGACATCATGCCGCTCGTCGAGGACCCGTCCGACCCGCTCGGCACCCTCGACCTGACGACCCACCGGGTCTCGCTCGAGGACGCCCCGCACATGTACGAGGTCTTCCAGAAGAAGGAGGACAACTGCATCAAGGTCGTCCTCGACCCGGCACTCGCCGCCTCCTCCGCAGCATGACCCGCATCGTCGTCGTCGGCGCCACCGGGAACGTCGGGACCGCGCTGCTCCGTCGCTTCCGGGACGCCGGCGCCGACGTGGTCGGTGTCGCCCGCCGCCAGCCCGATCTGCGTGCCCAGCCGTACGACAGTGCGCTCTGGCACACGGTCGACGTCGGTGCCCCGGACGCCATCGACCGGCTGACCGCCGTGTTCCGCGGAGCCGACGCCGTCGTGCACCTGGCGTGGGCGCTGCAGCCGACGCACGACATCCCGGCGCAGCACCGCACCGACGTCCGCGGCACCGCGAACGTCCTGGCCGCCGTCGCCGCCGCGGGCGTGCCGCAGGTCGTCGTCGCGTCCTCGGTCGGCACCTACCGCGGGGTCGACGCCGACGGCAAGCGCACCCCGGTGGACGAGTCCTGGCCGACGGACGGCATCCCGACCGCCACCTACTCGATCCACAAGGCCGAGAACGAGCGGGCGATGGACGTCTTCGAGCGCGAGCACCCGGACGTCGTCGTGACCCGGCTGCGCCCCGGGCTGGTCTTCCAGCGGGACGCCGCCGCCGAGATCCGCGGGTTGTTCCTCGGACACCTGGTGCCGATGCGGATCGTGCGCTGGATCCGCTGGGCCGTGCTGCCGTTGCCGTACCCGTTCGTGTTCCAGGCCGTGCACGCCGACGACCTGGCCGACGCCTACTGGCGGGCGATCGACCGGAAGGCCGCGGGCGCGTTCAACATCGCCGCTGCCCCCGTGCTCACGCCACCGCGGATGGCGCGTGTGTTCGGGATGCTCGGCGCGGTCCGCGTGCCGCTCGGCCTGGTGCGCGGCCTCGTCACGCTCACGTGGCGGCTGCGCCTGCAGCCGACCGACGCCGGCTGGGTGGACATCGCCGCCGGGGTGCCGATCATGCGCACCGACCGGGCGCGCGAGGAGCTCGGGTGGGAGGCCCGGCACAGTGCCGAAGACGCCTTCCGTGACCTCGTGGCCGGGTTCGCCGACGAGCACGGCGTGCCGGCGTCGCCGCCGTTGCGCGGCTGAGGTCGGGCGCCCGGGTCCGCTGAAGAGCGGACTGGCGTCGCCCTCTGCGGCGGGTGAGGATACGAGTCAGTTGCAGTACGCAACTGTCTTGTGCTTCACCGACAGAGGAGTCGACATGCAGAAGTCCATCGCGGCCGCCGCCGTGGCCACCGTCATCGCCGCCGGCCTGTTCGCCGCCGCCCCCGCCTCGGCGCTCACCGCGTCGACCCGTGTGGTCGGCGGCGAGAAGGCCCCGGCGACGGCGTCGATCGTCCAGCTCCAGGCGACGGGCGGCACGATCCCCGCCGGCTACGCCAGCTCGTGCACCGGCGAGCAGATCTCCGCGTCCTGGGTCCTCACCGCCCGGCACTGCATCGACGGCATCGGGGCGATGAACGTCTACCACTCGAACTCGACGGTGAACCGCGGCACCCCGGTCGTCGTCGACCGGATCAGCGCCGCCCCCACCGGTGACGTCGCCCTGGTGCACCTGCGCACCGCGTACGCGCTGTCCTCGTACACGCCGCTGGACCTGGCCGCGACCGCGAAGTCGAGCGGCACCGGCACCATCCAGGGCTACGGCCTCCGCGCGAACGCCGTGCAGTCCGACGGGCTGTACCAGGCGTCCGTGTCCCTGACCGGGGCGAGCACCGACGCGTACGGCGGTCGGGCGCAGCACGTGACCGGCGTCTCGGGCGCCTCGAACCACGGAGACTCCGGCGGGCCGCTCATCGTCAACGGCAAGGTCGTCGGCGTGTGCTCCACCGGTGACAGCGCCGACCCGGGGGCGAACACCCGTGCCGGGTCGAACTACGCGCTGCTCGCGCAGGCGTCCTCGTGGATCCGGAGCACGACGGGCATCTGAGCGTCTTCGCCGAGCAACGGGCGTCGCGGTCGTCGACCGTGGCGCCCGTTCTGCTGTCCGGCGGCGGGGTCAGTCCGGGGCGTCCGCCCCTGCAGGGCCGGCCGTCGCGGCCTGCTCGAACAGGCCGGTCGCCAGGTCGTTGAGGACCGCGTGCAGGTCCCCGCGGTGGCCGGAGTCGACGGCGCGGAGCATGGCGGCGTAGCGCTCCCGGTAGTCCGCGACCACGGCCTCGCCGGCCGGACTGAGGCGCAGGAGCGACCCTCGTCGGTCGGACGGGTTCGGTGTGCGCTCGAGGAGTCCCGCCGTCGAGAGTCGGTCGACCATGTTCGTCACCGCGCCGGAGGTCAGGCCGAGGAACCCGGCGACCTCGGTGGGGGTGGAGTAGCCGGTGTCGCTGATGAGCACGAGCGCGCGGAGGCCGCTCTCGTGCACGCCGGCGCGGGCGCTGAGCTGCCCCACCAGGCTCGCGTTGGCGCGCACGACGGCGTCGAACGCGGCCATCAGGTCCGTCGCGTCCTTCTCGTCTCGCGTGCTCACCAGTCGTTCTCCAGATCTCTCTCGTTGCGGGAGGTTACCGGTCCGAGGCGTGCCTGCCGGACGTGGATGCGCCTCCCGTCTGCGGTGTCCCCCGCTCTGGGGGCCGCACGGCGGTTCCATCTTGTTGAACCGATGACTATCTTAATCATTGAGCAATCGGCCAGACGGAGATTGCGAACCAGACCCCCACGAACATCGAGGTACCCCGTGTCCAACCAGCTCCGCACCTCCCCGCTGAAGCGCATCCGTTTCGCACCCGTGGCGCTCCTCGCGGGCATCTTCGCCGCCGTGCTCCTCTCCCTCTCGCTCACCGGCACCCTCTCCGGGTTCGCCGCGAGCATCACCAACAGCAGCAACACCGCTGCCAGCGGCACGCTGATCATGCAGGAGCAGAACGCCAACGCGTCGGTCACCTGCCTCAGCACCGACGGCGGCTCGGTCTCCACCAACGCCGCGACCTGCTCCACCATCAACAAGTTCGGTGGCAGCACGACGATGACCCCGGGGAACACGGTCAACACCCCGATCACCATCAAGAACACCGGCACCGCAGCCGCCAGCACCTTCACCCTGACCCCGGGCGCCGCCTGCACGCAGAGCGCGAACGGCACGTCGAACGGCACCGCGACCGACCTGTGCGCGAAGATGAACCTCGTCGTCACCTCGGGCTCCACCACCGTCTTCTCCGGCACCCTCGCCAGCTTCAAGGGCGGCGCCGCGATCACCCTGCCGACCGCTCCCGCCGCCGGTGCGAGCGTCCCCTTCAACTTCGCGGTCACGCTCGACTCCTCGGCCGGCAACACCTACCAGGGCCTCGCCGCCTCGGTGCCGATGACCTGGACCTTCACCGCCTGATCCGCAGCACCCCAGACCGGCGACGCTCGACCGACCCCCCTACGGTCGAGCGTCGCCATTCACCTTGACCACGACCGACCAGGACGGAGCAGCACATGAGCCTCACCTCGGCCATCCCGCTCAGCGGGACCCTCCCGCGGCCGCTCCTCGGCGGTCGTGCGATCAGCCGCTCCGAGACCGTCCTCGCCTGGTCGGTCGCCACGATCGCGGCACTGCTCCTCACCGCCGCCGTCCTCTTCCTCACCAACGGCGGCCGCTGGTTCGTCGTCGAGACCCCGTCGATGGGCGAAGCCGCACCCGTCGGCACGCTCGTGCTCGACATGCCGGTGCAGGCGTCGTCCCTCCGGATCGGCGACATCGTGTCCTACCAGACGCCCGCGAACCCCGACGTCACCTACACGCACCGCATCGTCGCGATCGACCCCGACGGCGGCATCCACGCCCGCGGTGACGTGAACGGTGCCGAGGACCCGTGGACGCTCACCCAGGAGAACCTGGTCGGTGCCCCGGTCCTGCTCGTCCCGCACCTGGGCTGGCTCTTCCGGGCGGCTCCGATCCTCCTGATCGGCACGCTCCTGATCTGGGCACTGACCAGCGCCTTCACCGACCGGATCACCCGTGGCAGCCTGCGCATCGCGGGCAGCGCGCTCACCGTGGCGTACGCCGCGTTCCTGCTCAAGCCGTTCGTCAACGTCACGACGATCTCGAACACGTCCGCGAAGGGCACCGTCGAGGCGACCGTGGTCTCCTCCGGCATGTTCCCCGTCCGCATCGACGCGGTCGGTGGGAACACCGTGCACCTGGTCGACGGCGAGGTCGGGCGGGTCACCATCCACGAACTCTCCCACCACGGGCAGTACCAGCTGATGTCGAACATCGACCTGGACCCGATGGGCTGGGCCGCGCTCATCGCCGCCTGCCTGCTGCCGCTGCTGTTCTGCCTGGCGATCGGCCGCGTCGAGGCGGTGCGTGCCGCGTGAACCTGCACCGACTCCGCGACGGCAAGGTCGTCGCCGTCCTGCTCATCGTCGCGCTCGCGGTCGTCATCGTGCTCAACCAGTTCGCGCCGACGCGGTCCGCGTTCAGCGCGAAGGTGACCAACGGCTCGAACAGCGCCGGCACCGCCAGCTACTTCACCTGCGCGAGCGCCGTCGACGTGGACAACGCCAACGCACTGTTCACCTACCAGCTCACCGAGGCCAGCAACGCGAAGACCGCCGTCGACGACTCCGGCAAGGCCGCCAACGGCACCTACCAGGGGTCGATGACCACGGCGACGACCACCCCCAAGGCCTGCCCCCGCGACACCGGTGGCGCCTACGTGCTGGACGGGTCGTCGAGCTTCGTCTCCACGCCGATGATGTACCGCAACCCGACCACCTTCAGCGAGGAGGTCTGGTTCCGGACCACGGTCGCCGGCGGCCTGCTCATCGGGTTCGGCAGCAACCAGGTCTCCGTCTCGGGGCAGCACGACCGCCAGGTGTACCTCAACACCAGCGGGCAGCTCGTCTTCGGCACGTACAACAACACCACGCAGGTCGTCACGTCGCCCAAGGCCTACAGCGACGGAGCCTGGCACCACGTCGTCGCGACGATGTCCCCCTCGACGGGCATGCGGCTCTACGCCGACGGGGCCTTGGTCGCGTCGAACACCGCCTTCACCACCCCGGAGAACGCGACCGGGTACTTCCGCGTCGGCTACGACACGATCACCGGGTGGCCGGGCGCGGGCAACTACTACTACGCCGGCTCGATGCGGTTCGCCGCCGTGTACAGCTCGGTGCTCTCCGCGACACAGGTCGCGAACCACTACAACGCCGGGCGCTGAGGCGGGCCGCGGTCTTCCGCCAGGCCGTGGCGGTTCTCCGTAGATCGGCTGGCATGTCCATGGTGACCTGCCTGGTCCGGGCGAAGATCGCTGTGGCGTCCGGTACGAGGCCGGGTGCCGAGGGGAGATCCGTGGTGTCGTTGCGCGCAGAAGTGAAGAACGCCGCGTTCGTGCGGTCGATCAAGCTCCGGGGGTACCGCCGGATCGGCGGGCAGGGATGGGGGAAGCCGGTCGGGTCGATCACGCGCACCCTGGGGTGGACGCGGAGCGGGTTCAACGAGTACATCCAATGGGGACTGGTCAACGAGCAAGTGTCGTCGATCATCTGGGAACCGGGGTACGGCAGCAGTGTCGCGTGGTCGTTCATGAGCGGAGTCCTGCGGGACAGCGGTGCGGGTCCGGGCCGGATCCTCTCAGCGATCCTCGGCGACGAACTCGGCGAGATGGACCTCGCGGAGCTGTCGAACGGCATCGGGAACGCGCTCTCAAGCGCCGATGACCTCATGGCACGCTTCGACTCGCTGGAAGCAGTGCGGGACGTCCTGCTGGCGCACGACGACGACGACTTCACCGTTCCTTGGGGCCATCCGGGCGGTCCTGTGCAACGTGTGTTCTACGCGGCAGCCTGCGAGGTCGTCGCGAGTGAGCGACCGGATGAGGAACTCGTCCGGTCGTCGATCGCGACCCTCCGGGGCCGCGGCTACCCGGAGGCATCAGGGCGCGCGAAGCGCCTCGAAACCGCGTTCCTGCGGAAGGTCGGCCAGAGCGCCTCGGTGCTCGACGGATAGGCGTTCCACACGCCGGCGACCGAGCGGATCCCATCACCAGATCGGCACCTCGTCGGTGCCGCGCGCCAGACTGGGGGCATGGCACGGAAGACCGGCGTCACGGCGCCCCGCATCACGCTCACCGAACCGACGGACCTGGAGGACTGGACGCCCGGCCCCGGCGACGTCCTGACCGGCGACCGCATCGAGGGCAAGCGCATCGGCGTCCTCGACCTGTCCGGTGAGCGCCTGCCCGACCTGGAGGTCGAGGAGTGCGTCATCGAGACCCTCCGCGCCGGCGACGCCGAACTCCGTGGCTTCCGGATCCGCGACAGCGTGGTCGAGGTCCTCGACGCCCCCGTGCTCCGCGCCGTCAGCGGTGCCTGGCGGGAGGTCCGGATCGCCGGGGGCCGGGTCGGCTCGGCCGAACTGCACGACAGCTCGCTCGCCAGCGTCGAGTTCGTCGGCCTGAAGCTCGGGTTCGTCAACCTCCGCGCCTCGACGCTCACCGACGTGGTCTTCCGCGACTGCGTCATCGACGAGATCGACATCGCGGACGCCCGACTGCTGCGGGTGTCGTTCCCGGGCAGCACCGTCCGGGAGTTCGCGGGCACGAACACCCGCATCGAGGACGTCGACCTGCGGGGCGCCGACCTCGACCGACTCGAGCGGCTGGACGGTCTGCGCGGTGCGACGATCGGCGGCGAGCAGCTGTTCACGCTCGCCCCGCTGCTGGCCGCCCAGGCCGGCTACCGGGTCGAGTGACCGACGCACTCGCGCCCACCGACCTGCTCGGGCAGTGGGTGCTCGAGCGGACCGTGCACGACCGGCTGGCCGACCTGCGCGGCACCGTCACCGGCACGACCGAGCTCACGACGGTCGACGACGACACCGTGCGCTGGCACGAGGACGGCACGATGGTCCTCGGCGACCGCACGACCCCGGTGTGGCGGACATTGACGGTCCGGCGCGACCGAGCAGACCCGGACGGCCGGTGGCGGGTCTGCTTCGTCGACGGGCGCCCGTTCCACGACTGGGTGTGGGGCACGCAGGTCGAGCACGTCTGCGCCCCCGACGACTACACCGGTCTGCTCGCCGGGACACCCGAGCGGTGGACCGTCCGCTGGCACGCACGGGGCCCGGCGAAGGACCTGCTCCTCGCGAGCACGCTGACGCCGACGGGGTGACGGCCGGTCGGGACGCGATCGCGCGGTGCCCGCTCGGAGGTGCATACTGGACTCGTCATCCGACCCGGCAGTGGGGCTTGCCGGACCCAACCTCGACGTCCGTCGACAACAGTCCCTATCTCAGCTGGTCGCGTTCCGACGCGCCTGAGGTAGGGAGAGCCATGTCCGAACCCGTGGGGATCGACCCCGACATCGACGACGCGTCGCTGTCGCCGGCCACGTCCGCGACACCGCGACCGGTGCACCTGCGGTGGCGCTACCTCGGCCTCGTGGCGGTCGGTGGTGCGATCGGCACCGCCGCGCGCGAAGCGATCAGCACGGCGTTCCCGGCGCAACAGGGGGTGTCGTGGGCGGTCTTCTGGATCAACGTCGCTGGTGCACTCCTGCTGGGGCTGCTGCTCGAGCACCTCGCCCGTCGGGGCGCTGATACGGGCCGCCGCCGCACGATGCGGCTCCTGCTCGGCACCGGAGTCCTCGGCGGCTTCACCACGTACAGCACCCTCGCGACGAGCACGGCGGTGCTGTTCCGCGACGGCCGCGGCCTCGACGGGACCGGGTACGCGCTGCTGACCGTGCTCTCCGGTGCCGTCGCGACCGGCGTCGGCATCGCCGTCGCCGGCCGGATCCGGTCGAACGGAGCGCGGGCATGAGCGCGGTGGTCTTCCTCGGCGTCGCGGCTGCCGGCGGCCTCGGTGCGGCGCTGCGCTTCTTGCTGGACGGGGCGGTCAACCGTGGGCGGGAGTTCCGGATCCCGGTCGGGACGCTGACGATCAACGTCACCGGTTCGTTCCTCCTGGGCGTCGTGACCGGCGCCGCCGGGCACCTCGGTGTCGTGCCGGTCGCGGTCCTCGGCACCGGGCTCCTGGGCGGCTACACGACGTTCAGCACCGCCAGTTTCGAGACCGTCCGCCTGGCCCGCAGCGGCCGCACCACGGCCGCCGCGGTCAACGGGCTCGGGATGCTCGTGGTGTCGGTGGCCGCTGCTGCCGCGGGTGTCGCGCTCGGCGCCCTCACCTGACCGGGAGGGACGCATCGACTGCCTCCGCTGCGCACCCCAGGACCGCGGCCGCGATGTCCGCCTGCAGCAGGTCGCCGGGCACGTCGGCCCGCCCGAACGCGTCGACCGCCAGCACCCTGCGCCGGCGTGTCTTGTAGCCCTCGACACCACCCCACCCGGAGATGGCCGCCCGCCGGTGCGGCCGCGGGCTGGGGCGGCGGCGGGCCAGCCGCGGCTGAATCGACGCGTCGATGACGGCCGGCATCGACCGTCTCCGTGAGTGCACCCGAGCCGTTCCGGGCCCGCGCTCGAAGGTTGCGAGAATGGGGCCGTGCCAGGACTTGATCGCCTCATCTACGTCGACGACTCGGGGCGGCCGCAGTCGGGGCTGGTCGTCTACGGGTGGATCGAGTTGGCCCCAGATCGATGGGCGGGGGTTCTGCGAGACTGGCTCGATCTGCGGAAGCGGCTGTGGCGTGAGTCGGGGATCCCGGTCACCCAAGAGCTGCACACGGTCGACTACGTCAACGGCCGTGGCAGGATCTCGCGCAAGTTCCCCGAGCGACACAGGCACAACGGCGTGGACTACTGGAAAGACTTCGGGCGCGAGGTCGCGGAAGAGTGCCTCGAGACCTTGCGCTGCGCGCAGGGCTTGCGCGTCGGCGCCGTCTACCGGAACGGTCCTCCGGAAGAGTTCGCGCAGACCCGGCAGCAGGCGTACACGGCCTTGGTTTCCCGTGTGGAGCACGAGCTTGAGCAGTCGAACTCGTTGGCCATGATCTTC
Source organism: Curtobacterium sp. PsM8 (assembly GCF_030433875.1). Lineage (NCBI taxonomy): Bacteria > Bacillati > Actinomycetota > Actinomycetes > Micrococcales > Microbacteriaceae > Curtobacterium > Curtobacterium sp. PsM8. Next base: position 26,544 of record NZ_JARUXD010000014.1, read on the forward strand.
ATGGATGGCGATGGGTCGGACCCTACCTACCGATCGACGCATCGATCGCTCAAGCTGGACAAGCGTCGCGTCATCGAGGACGCCATCCACCTTGATTCACAACAGTCGCAGCTGGAGCAGATGGCAGATCTGGTCGCATGGAGCGCGAACGCGTACCTCGATCAGCACGACAGGAACCAGTTTGCTCAGCAGTGGTACGAGAAGTACCTTGCCGAGCGTGATCCTGCCCGCGGACCGCAGCAGATCTGACTCCGGACACAGCGAGACCCCCTTGGCCCGCGTGTGCGGAGGGGGTCTGCGAGGTCAACTATAGCGCCTACCTCCTACCATCGGCAGCTCCGGCCGCGAAGCGCTTGGAGCGATGATGTCCGACAGCCGACCAGCCATCGAGGCTGGCGTTCGATGCAGGTGGTCCTGGTTCCATCCTCGCAGCAGCAGCAGCAGCAGCAGCAGCAGCAGCAGCAGCAGCTGACGCCGCTGGCGTCGGTCGACACAGCGGGTAGCGACGACCTCGCCGGAGGTCAGGGCCAGTCGGAAGCCGACCGTGTCGTCATCGGTGACGGGCGAGGCGGACGCGGCCACGATCCTCCCGTCCGTCACGGTGACCCCGTACCGGGCGACCTCCTGGTGTCCGACCCTGACCAGCTCGCGGGGTGCGGTGCCCTCCTGCCCCAGCAGGTCGTGAACGCCCGCGGCGGACAGGCCGGCGGGACCCCCGCCGACGACGATGACGTCGAAGTGTGCAGACATGAGGCGATCCTCGGTCGCCCGTGACCGAAGCGGCAAGTGCTGTTGCCAGTGTGGCAAGATCAACGCATGACATCCGGCCGGGAGGCACGCCCCACCGAACCGACGACGGCCGACGTCGTCGACGCGGTCGGCCCGCGCCTCCGGGCGCTCCGCACCCGACGCGACGTCACCCTCGCGGCACTCGCAGAGCGGACCGGGATCTCGATCAGCACCCTGTCGCGCCTGGAGTCGGGGCAGCGGAAGCCCACCCTGGAACTGCTGCTGCCGCTGGCACGCGCGTACCAGGTGCCGCTCGACGACCTGGTCGGGGCACCGGCGACCGGGGACCCGCGGGTGCACCTCAAGCCGGAGCGGCACGGCCGCCGCGTGGTGATCCCGCTGACGAAGCGGACCGGGGGAGTGCGGTCGTTCAAGCAGCTCATCGAACCGAACGACCTCGGCTCGGACACGACGCTGAAGACGCACGAGGGCTACGAGTGGCTCTACGTGCTCTCGGGTCGGCTCCGACTGGCGCTCGGCGACGAGGTGTTCGACCTCGGCCCGGGCGAGGTCGCCGAGTTCGACACCCACACCCCGCACTGGGTCGGCAACGTCTCGGACCAGGTGACCGAGGTGCTCTGCCTGTACGGGCCGCAGGGGGAGCGGGCGCACGTGCGGTCGAAGCCAGCCTGAACGGCGCCCGCAGAACGCAACATCGGCGACGAACCACAACGCGATCGCGTTGCGTGTCGGCGCCGACGTTGCGTGTTGCGGTCAGGCGACGGCGGCGCGGTACCGCTCGAGCACCTCGGGGTGCGGGTCCGCCGGGATCGACGTCGTGGGGATCGACCAGCCGGGGAGCTCCCCGGTGACGACCCACGCCGCCTGTCGTGCAGCACCCGCGGCGACGTACTCGCCGGGTTCGGGCACCAGGACCTCGCGGCCGAAGACCTGCGCCGCGACGACGCGGACCGCCTCGTTCTGCGCGGCCCCACCGATGAGCAGCAGCCGCTCCACGGTGACGCCGGTGCGCTCCACCGCGGCCAGTCCGTCGGCGAGGGCGCAGAGCATGCCCTCCACCGCGGCACGGGCCAGGTGCGCCCGGTCCGTCGTGCCGGGCGTCATGCCGAGCAGCGACGCGGTGGCATCCGGCCGGTTCGGGGTGCGCTCACCGACGAAGTACGGCACCAGGACGAGCCCGTCGGCGCCGGCCGGAGCCTGCAGCGCCAGCCGACCGAGTTCGGCGTGGTCGACACCGAGCAGGCCGCCGATCACCTCGAGCACCCGCGCCGCGTTCAGCGTGGTGACGATCGGCAGGCGGGAGCCCGTGGCGTCGGCGAACCCGGCGACGGTGCCGGACGGGTCCGCGATCGCGGTGTCGGTGACACCGAACACGGTGCCGCTCGTGCCGAGGGACACCGCGACGTCGCCGGCGGCCAGGCCGAGTCCGAGCGCGGCGCCGGCGTTGTCCCCGGCGCCCGCCGTGACGACGAGCCCACGGGAGGCCCGTGCACCGCCCGGCAGGTCGACGTCCTGCTCGAGGGTCCCCATCGCCTCGGCCGGCTCCACCACGCGCGGCACGACGACCGCGTCCCCGTCGTCGCCGGTCTCGGCGACCCGGAGCGGGCGGCCGAGCGCGAGCTCGAACAGCTCCGCGTCGTACTCGCGGCGTGCCGGGTCCCAGTAGGCGGTGCCGCTGGCGTCGGAGCCGTCGGTCGCGAGCGCGTCCAGGTCCGGGCCGAGCGGGCTCTCGTCCGCCGGGCCGTAGCCGCGGAGGCGCCAGGACAGCCAGTCGTGCGGCAGGGCGACGGCCGCGACCTCGGCCGCGTGCGAGGGCTCGGCGTCGCGGAGCCAGCGCAGCTTCGTGGCGGTGAACGAGGCCACCGGGACCAGACCCGTGCGGGCGACCCATGCCTCCCGGCCGAGTTCCTCGACCATCTCGGCAGCGGCGGCCGCACTGCGGACGTCGTTCCAGAGCAGGGCCGGGCGGATCACGCGACCGTCGGCGTCGAGCACGACCATGCCGTGCTGCTGCCCGCCGATGCCGATCGCGGCGACGTCGTCCAGGCCGCCGGCGTCGGCGACCGCGGTGCCGAGGGCGTCCCACCAGGCGGCGGGGTCGACTTCGGTGCCGTCGGGGTGCGTGGCGCGGCCGGAGCGCACGACCTCGCCGGTGGCGGCGCGGCGGACGACCACCTTGCAGGACTGCGTGGACGAGTCGACCCCGGCGACGAGGAGGTCCTCGTCACCGGGGTCGGTCGCGCTGGAGGCGAGATCAGCCACGAGCGCCCATGAGGTGCTCGACGGCGAGCTGCTGCAGCCGGACGAAGCCGAAGCCCTTGCCGCCGAAGTAGGCGTCGGTGTCGAAGCCCTCGTACGCCGAGGTGTCGGCGAGGAGCGCGTCGTAGCTCTCGCCCGGGTTCAGCGTCGGCTTGGCGAGCTCGGAGACCTTGGCGGCCTCGAGCGCTGCCTGGACCTCGGGGTCGGCGCGGAAGGCCTGCGCGCGCTCCTTGAGGAGCAGGTACATGCGCATGTTCGCGGCGGCCGAGTCCCAGACGCCCGTGATGTCCTCGGTGCGGGACGGCTTGTAGTCGAAGTGACGGGGGCCGTCGTAGGCGCGGCCACCCTGCGGGGCACCGTGCTCGAGCAGGTCGACGAGCGAGAACGCGTTCTGCAGGTCGCCGTGACCGAAGACGAGGTCCTGGTCGTACTTGATGCCGCGCTGACCGTTGAGGTCGATGTGGAAGAGCTTGCCCGAGTACAGCGCCTGGGCGATGCCGGCGGTGAAGTTCAGGCCCGCCATCTGCTCGTGGCCGACCTCGGGGTTCACACCGAACAGCTCGGGGCGCTCGAGGGTGTCGATGAACGCGATCGCGTGGCCGAGGGTCGGCAGCAGGATGTCGCCGCGGGGCTCGTTCGGCTTCGGCTCGATGGCGAACTTGATGCCGTAGCCCTTGTCGGTGACGTACTGGGCGAGCAGGTTCACGGCCTCGCGGTAGCGCTCGAGGGCTGCCTGGACGTCCTTGGCGGCGTCGTACTCGGCGCCTTCACGGCCACCCCACATGACGAAGGTCTCGGCGCCGAGCTCGGCGGCGAGGTCGACGTTGCGGAGCACCTTGCGGAGGGCGAAACGGCGGACCTCGCGGTCGTTCGAGGTGAAGCCGCCGTCCTTGAAGACCGGGGCGGAGAAGAGGTTCGTGGTCACCATCGGGACGACGAGGCCGGTCGACTCGAGCGCGCCCTTGAGGCGGTCGATCTGGGTCTGCCGCTCGGCGTCGGTCGAGCCGAACGCGAACAGGTCGTCGTCGTGGAAGGTGAGGCCGTAGGCGCCGAGCTCGTCGAGCTTCTCGACCGCCTCGACCACGTCGAGCTGGGGGCGCGTCGGGCCGCCGAAGGGGTCCGAGCCGTTGTAACCGATGGTCCAGAGACCGAAGGAGAACTTGTCGTCGCGGGTGGGCTGCACTGCCATGGGGGTCTGCCGATCGTCGTCGAGCGGATTTGTTGTCAGCGAGAACATATCCCGTCCATCCGGCGTCCGCAACCCCCGTCCGCGCCTCCGTCGCTGTGAGGACGGTCATCGGATGGCCACCCGCTGTTCGACCCGACGCCGCGAACCGGACGAGCGCGCGGGGCGGTCCGTTCACCCCGCGCGCGGAGGCTCCTGCAGGTACCGCGTCCGCCACGACGCCGGGACCGCATCGACCACGACGAAGGAGCCCCGATGAGCCGGCCGAAGCCCGAGCAGCACGCACCCGACGTCACCCTGGGCGCGGCACCGCCGCTCGCTCCCGGCGCCACGCACCCCGCCGCCGTCCGACACGGCGTCAGCCGCCGGACGGTGCTGCTCGGCGGTGCGGCCGCCATCGCCGCGGGCGTCGCCGCCGGGTCACTGACGGGAGGCCCGTCCTCCGACACCGCGCAGGCCGCGGCTCCGCGACACGGTCGGCACCGGTCGATCAAGGACGTCCAGCACGTCGTCGTGCTCATGCAGGAGAACCGCTCGTTCGACCACTACTACGGCACCTTCCCCGGCGTCCGCGGCTTCGGCGACAAGCAGGCCGTCGAACTGCCCGGCGGCACCGACGTCTTCGCCCAGCCCGACCCCACCCGCACCGACGGCGGCGTCCTGCTGCCGTTCCCGCTCGACTCCGCGAACCACGACGCCCAGAACGCCGGCGGCCTCGACCACTCGTGGGGTGGCGGACACACCGCGTGGAACGGCGGCGCGTGGAACCGCTGGGTCACCGCGAAGAGCGGGCAGACGATGGGCTACTTCACCGGCGAGGACCTGCCGTTCCACCACGCGCTGGCCTCGGCGTTCACCGTCGCCGACCACTACCACGCGTCGCTCATCGGACCGACGACCCCGAACCGGCTGTTCCAGTGGTCCGGCACGATCAACCCGCAGGGCGGACTCGGCGGCCCGGCGACCGACAACCCCGACGACTACCTGCCCGTCTACCACTGGACGACCTACCCGGAGCGGCTGCAGCAGGCCGGCGTGACGTGGAAGACCTACGCGAACGCCGAGGTCGGCGATGACGGCACCCATCCCTACGTCGGCGACTACGGTGACAACCCGCTCTGGCTGTTCCAGCAGTACCACGACGCCCTGGCCTCGAAGGACCCCGCGGTGCACGACCTGGCCGACCGCGGCGGGCTGCACGACGGGTGGCTGCCGGACTCCGGCAAGGGCCTGGACGTGCAGCACCTGCTCAGCGACTTCGGCCGTGACGCCGCCGCGAACACGCTGCCCGCCGTCTCGTTCGTCGTCGCGCCCTACGGCTGGAGCGAACACCCCGCCGCGAGCCCCGACTACGGCGCCCACTACACGAACGCGGTGATCCAGGCGCTGATGAGCAACCCGGACACCTGGGCAAGCACCGTCCTGCTCATCAACTACGACGAGAACGACGGCTACTTCGACCACGTGCTGCCGCCGCTCGCCGAACCCGGGACGCCCGACGAGTACGTCGCGGGACTGCCGGTCGGCTACGGCACCCGCGTCCCGCTCACCGTCGTCTCGCCGTGGTCCCGCGGCGGATGGGTCGACTCGCAGGTGTTCGACCACACCTCGGTCATCCGCTTCCTCGAGACCTGGACCGGTGTCCACGAGCCGAACATCTCCGCCTGGCGCCGGACCATCTCCGGCGACCTGACCTCGTGCTTCGACTTCGCGAACCCGGACTTCTCGATCCCCACCCCGGCCGAGGTCCCGCCGCTCAGCGAGACGCAGAAGCTCGTCGCCGCGGCCGACGCCGACCGTGGCAAGCCGAAGGTCACCGAGCCCGCCGTCGGTGCCCAGCATCGGCCGACGCAGGAGCCCGGCACCTCGACGCGGCACCGTTCCCTGCCCTACCGGCAGTCCGCCGACGTCTCCGTCGATCGGACCCGTGGCGTCGTGACTCTGACGATGCGGAACGACGGACGGCAGGGTGTCTCGCACCAGGTCTTCCCGAACACGGGGCTGCCGTTCGTGTCCAGCCCGCACACCGTCGCCGCCCGTTCGACCGCTGCCTACGAGTGGGACACCGCAGCGCACGACGGCGCCTACGACTTCAGCGTCTACGGCCCGGACCGCTTCCTCCGCCGGTTCGCCGGGAAGGTCGTCGCCGGCTCCGACCGGGACCTGGCACTGCCGGAGGTCACGGCGACGCCGCGCACCGGTCGCGACGCCGGACTGCTCCTGCGACTCGGCAACGGCGGGCGGAAGCCGGTGCGGTTCACGCTCGCCTCGAACGACTTCGTGGAGCACCACGAGACCGTCGTGCTCGCCGGACGGCACTCGGACGCGGTGCGGTGGCCGCTCGACGCGTGGGGCTACTACGACGTCGTGGTGACGGCCGACGACGGTACCGGGTTCCGGTACCGGTTCGCGGGTCGGGTGGAGTGACCCGGCGCGGGGTGGTGGCCATCAGGGATCAGGGCACGCCCATCGGATGAGTGAGCCACTTCTGGCGTGAAGGCGCTCGGGCCGGGCTCATCAGAGACTTGGCAGGGGGGTGTGACGGCCAGCGAAGGTTGTAGTCGCGGAACCTCGTCCAGTTGATGTTCCGCTGCTGACTTGCTCCGACTCGTGTGTTCAGCCAGGCTGGGCAGGGGGTTCGGCAGTCGGATCCACTCGTCGTGGGGGCGAGGGCGAGGGCGAGGGGACGCTGATGACGTCAGTTCAATTCGATCGCCGACGCGCTTCTGCTGCAGACCCTCTCGCGCTGCATGCGGTGTTGCCGTGACGGGGCGTCGAACGATCCGTCGATCTGCCCTCGTTGCAGCACTCGCTGGAGCTGCACTCCTGCTCACGAGCTGTCACCAAGGACCTTCCATGGAACCGAGCGAAGCGAAGACCGCCATCCGCACCGTCGTCGACCGCACGACGGCCGCCGTCGGCGGCAACTGGACGGTGCGGAGTGGCCCGGCGTTGAGCATGTGTCCGGGCTCTGCTGACGACCGCGGCGTCACGTACAAGCTCATCCTCGACCGCGACGGAGCCGGGGACCGCGAGGCCGACCTCGCGGAGGTGCAGAAGTCGTGGGAGGCCGAGGGCATGACCACCCGGCGGTACGAGAGCAGGGGCGAGCACCCGATCACGAGCGTCATCGGCCACGGCGGGCCGACCACGTCCATCCAGCTGCTCACCCGCGAGGACGGGTACAGCCTGACCGGGGTGTCGGAGTGCGCCGACGGCGACTTCGACAAGATGGTGCTCGAGAACGACTTCTGAGATCGTCCTGCCGGCACCGGCACTCGTCCACAGATCCGCTGCGGAGCCGACGGCACCCTGACCCGCCCTGGGATACTCGGCACATGTCCATCGACCCCGCGGAACGGTCCGGCTCGCGCCCCACGCTCGAGGCCATCGCGCGCCGGGCGTCGGTGTCCCCGGCCACCGTGTCGAAGGTCCTCAACGGCCGCCCCGGCGTGTCCGGACCCACCCGGGAGCGCGTCGAACACCTGCTCGCCGCCTCCGGCTACGCCCAGCGCGACACCCCGCCCGGCCCCGGCTCGCTCGTCGAACTCGTCGTCGAGGACCTGGCCAGCGAGTGGTCGATCGAGATCGTCCGCGGGGTCGAATCCGTCGCCCGCGAGCACGGGTACGCCCTGTCGCTCTCCGCCCTCGGCCCGGACCACGCCGTCGGCGAGGACTGGATCACCGGCGTCCTGCACCGCCGACCCGCGGCGATCGTGCTGCAGTTCTCCGCGCTCACCGCGGGCCGCCGCGACCAGCTCCGTGCCCGCGGCATCCCGTTCACGGTCGTCGACCCGGTCGGTGACCCGCCCGCCGACGTCCCCGTCGTGGGTGCGACGAACACCGCCGGGGGAGCGGCCGCGACCCAGCACCTGCTGGACCTCGGTCACACGCACATCGCGGCGATCGCCGGACCGCTCGACATGGCCTGCGCGGTCGACCGGTTGGTCGGGCACCGGGCAGCGCTCGCCGCAGCCGGACGGGAGGCCCGCCCCACCGCCGCCACGCCCGTCCCGTCCGATGCGCCCGAACCGTCCGTCGTCGTCGCGCGGTTCAGCCGGGAGGACGGCGAACGCGCGGCCCGCGAGCTGCTGGCTGCCGACCCCCGGCCGACGGCGATCGTCACCGGCAACGACCTGCAGGCCCTCGGCGTGCTCGACGCCGCACGGTCGCTCGCGCTGCGGGTGCCGGAGGACCTGTCCGTCGTCGGGTTCGACGACGTCGCTCCCGCACGGTGGGCACGGCCCGCACTGACGACGATCCGGCAGCCATTGCAAGAGATGGCGGAGCGGGCGACCCGGATGGCGTTGCGCCAGCACGCCGGTGCGGGTGCGGACGAGGACGCGGGTGCGGACGAGCACGCGGGTGGCGCGCCGGGCGAGCCGGTCCGGGTCGAGCTCGCCACGACGCTCGTGGTCCGCGACTCGACGGCCGCACCCGGTGTCGGGACGGGGGACGAGCCTCCCGTCCGTGACCACGTGCTGGCCGACGAGCGCCGTGACGTGACCACCGTCGAGATCATCGGCGGGCCCGAAGCGCTGCGCGTCGGACTGCACGAGTACGACCCGGCCTGGGCGATGACGTTCGCGGAGCACCGGGAGCGGATCCTCCGCGCGGTCGGCCCGCTCGACGTGCGGGTCGAGCACATCGGGTCGACCTCGGTGCCGGGGCTCGCCGCCAAGCCGATCGTCGACCTGGTCGTCGTCGTGCCGGACGTCACGGACGAGTCCGCGTACCTCGAACCGCTGCTGGGCGCCGGGTACGAGCTGCGGGTCCGGGAGCCCGGCCACCGCCTGGTGCGGACGCCGGCGCGGGACGTCCACGTGCACGTCTACGAACGTGGCGCGACCGCGGTCGAGGACTACCTGCTGCTGCGTGACCGATTGCGGAGCGATCCGGACGACCGGGCGCTCTACGAGCAGACGAAGCGGGCGCTGCTGAGCGGGACGTGGGACGACATGAACGACTACGCGGACGCGAAGACCGACGTGATCCGTGCCGTGATGGATCGTGCGCGGGCAGCGGCTACGTTACCCGGGTAACGCCAGGTTTCCGCCGATGCCGCAACGCGAGCGTGCTACGGGTTGACACGAGTAAACCCACGCCGTCACACTGACTGCACGCTCCGTCGGACCCGGCGGTGTGCAACGACGCACAGGAGGACAGCACATGACGTTCACCCTCGGCATGGTCGGTGCCGGCCAGTTCTCGTCCCACTTCGCCGCACTGTTCCAGCTGCACCCGGGCATCTCGGCCGTGTACGCCACCGACGTCATCGAGGGCCGTGCGCAGCGCCTGGTCGACGACCTCGGCCTCGCCGGCACGTACGCCGACCTGGACGCGATGCTCGCCGACCCCGCGATCGACGCCGTCGCCGTCTTCACCCAGCGGTGGACGCACGGGCCGATCGTCGCCCGGGCGCTGCAGGCCGGCAAGCACGTGTACTCCGCGGTCCCGATGGCGGTGACGCAGGCGGAGATCGCCGAGGTCATCGACCTGGTGTCCGCCACCGGGCTGACGTACATGATGGGTGAGACCAGCCAGTACAACCCGGCGACGGTCTTCGCACGCCAGAAGGCCGAGCAGGGTGCGTTCGGCCGGGTGTTCTACGCCGAGGGCGACTACCTGCACGACATGGACCTCGGGTTCTACGACGCGTACAAGTACAGCGGTGGCGACGACTGGAAGGCCACCGCCAGCTACCCGCCGATGTGGTACCCGACGCACGCGATCGGTGGCGTCCTGGGTGCCATGCCCCGTCACGCGACGAGCGTCAGCTGCATCGGTGTGCGCGACGACCGCGACGACGGGGTGTTCGACAAGCAGGTCAGCATGTTCGACAACGACTTCTCGAACATGACCGCGCTGTTCGAGCTCGACGGCGGCGGGTCCATGCGCATCAACGAGTTCCGCCGCGTCGGCTACCCGTCCCCGATCCGTGAGAGCCGCTTCCGCTGGTTCGGCACCGAGGGCAGCTTCGAACAGCTCGCGGAGACCTCGGTCTGGCAGGACAAGAACGGCGTGCAGGACGTCTCCGACCTGCTCGCCTCGGAGCCCGCGATCGGTCTGGACGACCCGCTGCTGGCGGACATCGCGCCGTCCCTGCGCGAAGCCTTCAGCTCCGAGCACGCGAAGGTCCACCAGGCGGAGGCCGAGCGCCTGCCGTCCGAGTTCGACGTCGCCCCGGACGGACACGAGGGCAGCCACCGGTTCCTGGTCGACGACTTCGTCCGCGCGGTCGCCGGTGGCACGCTGCCCACCGTCAACGCCTGGGTCGCAGCGCGGTACACGCTCCCCGGACTGATCGCGTTCCAGTCCGCCCTGCAGGACGGCGCACGGCTGCCGATCCCCGACTTCGGGGACGCCCCGGTGCCCGTCGGGTCGCCGCTGCCGGTCCGGAGCGCATCGTCCGGAGCATGACCGGCCGGGCGGCGCGAGCGCGTGCGCGCCGCCCTAGGCTGGCCTCCGTGCGGAGCAGCAGGGCATGACCGACCGGACGCCGGCGCCACGGAAGGCGACCCGACGGGACGTCGCCCGGCTCGCCGGAGTGAGCGACGCGGTCGTCAGCTACACCCTGAACGGCACGGCGCCGGTCGCCGCCGCGACGGCGGAACGGGTCCTGGCCGCCGTCGAACAGCTCGGCTACCGGCCGAACCAGGCCGCACGCGCCCTGCGCTCCGGCTCCGCCGACACGCTCGCCTTCCTGGTGCCGAGCAGCAGCGACCCCGTCTTCACCAACCCGTTCTTCGGTGAGTACGCCTCCACCCTGGAGGCTGCTGCTCGCGACCGCGGGTTCGCCCTGTACACGACGGCCACGTCCTTCCACCCCGACGAGGTGCTCGCCCGGTTCCGCGAGTTCGCCGCCCGTCAGATCGACGGAGTGCTCGTGCTTGCTGGCGACACCCCGCTCGACAGCGCCGCCCTCGACCGTGTCGGCCTGCCGTGGATCGCCCTCAACGTGGCCACCCGGGAGCGCGGGGTCGCCAGCCTCGGCACCGACCTCCGCGCGGGGGCGGTCGCGACGACGACGCACCTGCTCGAGCACGGCCACGGATCCGTCGGGTTCGTCGGTCAGGACGACCCGAGCGAGCCGCGGTACATCGGGTGGCTGCAGGCCTGCGCCGCCGCCGGGGTGCCGGCCGGACCGTTCGTCGCGGCCGAGGTCACCCGCCCGGGCGGTCGGGACGCCGGGCACCGGATCGTCGACGACCGGGCAGCGGACCCGGGTCGGGCGCCGCGGGCGTTCTTCGTCGCGTCCGACCGGACCGCGGTGGGTGTGCTGCGGGCCTTCCACGAGCGCGGCGTCCGGGTGCCGGAGGACATCGCGATCGCGTCCTTCGACGGCTCCTCGGAAGCGGAGTACGCCTGGCCGGGCCTGACCACCTTCCGGCAGCCGGTCGACGAGATGGCGCGGAGTGCGGTCACGCGGCTGCTGGCGCGCGACCGTGACCACGCGCACGAACTGTTCCCCGGCGAGCTCGTCCTCCGACGCTCGTGCGGGTGTCCCGACGCAGGTCGCTGACGACGGGAGGCGGCCCACCGGACCGGTGACCGCCTCCCGTCATCCGCATGCGGACCGAGCCATCAGTGCCGGTCGCGCCGACGCACGAGGCGGACGACGATGCCCGCGACGACCCCACCGACGATCGGCGCGACGATGAACGCCCACAGCTGCCCGAGCGGCACCGCACCGCCGTAGACCGCGGTCGCGATCGAGCGTGCCGGGTTCACCGAGGTGTTGCTGATCGGGATGCTGACCAGGTGGATCAGGGTGAGCGTCAGCCCGATGCCGATCGGGGCGAGCGCCTGGTACTCCTGCTTCGCCGTGACGGACAGGATGACGGCGACGAAGACACCGGTGAGCACGGCCTCGGCGAGCAGCACGGACCCGAGCCCGAAACCGCCGGGGCTCGAGGCGCCGAAGCCGTTCGACGCGAAGCCGGAGTCGACCGCCGCGCTGAACGCGCCCTGCTTGCCGGACAGGACGGCGGCGATGACGCTCGTGGCTGCGAGCCCGCCCAGGACCTGGGACACCAGGTACCCGGGGACGTGGCGGCCGTCGGTGCGTCCGGCCGCGAGCAGGCCGAGGGTCACCGCGGGGTTGAAGTGGCCACCGGAGATGTGGCCGACGGCGGCGATGCCGGCCATCACGGCGAGGCCGAACGCCAGCGCGACACCGAGGAACCCGACACCGGTCTGGTTGTCCGTCGTGCTCGGGAACCCCGCGGTGAACAGCGCCGTACCGACACCGCCCAGGACGAGCAGGAAGGTGCCGAAGAACTCGGCCAGGTACCGGGCACCGGGGGACCAGGCGGCAGCGTCTTCTCGGCGCTGCTCGGAGGTCGACGTGCTGACGGGTTCACGATCGCGGGCCACTGGTGTTCCTCTCGCTGGTCTCTGTGCGGAGTGGTGTTCTTCTGGGGGAGGGGGGGGCGGTCAGCGGCGGTTGCGGGCGGCCTTGACGAGCTTCTTGCCGAACTTCTTGCGTGCCTTGCGGGCGCGGGGGTCGTTCCAGATCCGGCGGGCGGTCTCGCGCTTCGACGACCCGCCGTTCTTGACGACCGGTCGGTTGGACCGGGAGCCCAGGAAGAAGCCGATGAGGGTGATCACACCGGTGACGATGAGGCGGTTGCGCATTGGGGTACTCCTTGTCGATGGTGCTCCGAGCACGGCCGGTCGGCCGGTCCCGCGTCACCCGGTCGCTCGACCGCGGTGGGGGTCGGGGCGGCACCGTCGTGGTGCCGCCCCGCGTGCGCGGCTACTCGACCCGCGATTCCTTCTTGTCGTCGTCGTTGTCGTCGTCACCCGGGATGTGGACGTCCTGGATCGTGACGTTGACCTCGGCGACCTTCATGCCGACGATCTGCTCCAGTGCACGGGAGACCGACGAGCGGACGCCCTCGGCGACCTGCTGCAGCTTCACCGGGTACTCGGCGACGATGGTGATGTCGGCGGCGACCTGCTTCTCGCCGACCTCGACCTTGACGCCCTGACCCAGGTCGCGCTGGCCGATGGCGTCGCGGATCGCGCCGATGGCACGGGCTGCGCCGCCACCGAGCGAGTGCACGCCGTTGACCTCGCGGGCGGCGATGCCGGCGACCTTCGAGACGACGGTGTCGTCGATGACGGTCTTGCCCGTCGCGGCGTGGCTGCCGGTGTTCGCCCCGGACTTGCTGGTGGCGAGGGTGCTGGGGGTGGTCGTGGTGTCGGCCATTGCTGTCTCCTTCCGAGTGGCCCGCCGGGCGTTCCCAGCGGGTGCTGTTCACGGATGAGACGGGCTGGAGAGGACGATCGTCACGGCCGCGTCACGACTTCCAGCGGCGTTCCAGGAAGTGCGTCAACCGGCTGGCTCCTTGTCCCCCGGTGCCCGGATCGAGCCGTCCGGACCCTCGGGCAGCGGCTCCCGCTCTTCGCCGACCGACGCGACCGAGCGGGGTCAGAGCGCGCTGAGGTCGTGGCCGTCCAGGGCGTCGTTCCAGGTGGTGCGTCCCTGCTGCTCCTCGGCCACGTGGAGTCCGCCGTGCCCCTGCTGCAGCCCGCAGTGCCAGCGGTCGAAGCGGCTCGGGCAGCGCTCGTCGTCGTGCGGTGCCGGGCCTCCATGGGGTGGTTCGTGGGGCGAGGCGTCGGGTGCTTCGTCGGGCGCGTCGCGGGGTGTCTCGAGCCGGGGATCGGCGGTCGAACGGTCGTGCATCGTCTGCTTCCTGTCGTGCGGTCCTCCAGTAGGACGAGTCGAGCGGCCGTTCCGTCACGAACCCGGTGCATGCTGGCGCGTCGGGGGATGACGGTGCATGCTCGGATGCGGCCGTCGACCCGCAACGGACGCGGCCTGAGGACCTCGGATGGTCCCGGACCCCGGAAGGTGAGGATGACCGACGACGACCCGCTCGGCCGCGCCGACGACTCGACGCTCGTCGTCCGTGCCGCCGACGGCGACGTGCCCGCGTTCGCGGTCCTCGCCCGCCGCCACGGGCCACTGATGCGCGTCTACGCCGAACAGATGCTCGGGTCGAACGTCGAGTCCGACGACGTCGTGCAGGAGTCGTTCCTCACCGGGTGGCGTCGACTGTCCGACCTCGACACACCCGCCCACTTCCGGCCGTGGATGATGCAGATCGTCACCCGCAAGGCCATCGACCGCCTCCGCCGACGTCGGCACCACGACGACGTCGACGACCTGCAGCAGTCCGCCGACCCGGCACAGAGCCCGGAGCGTATCGTCGAGGCGCGGCTGCAGCTCGACGCGATGTGGGCTGCGCTGGACCGGCTCCCTGCCGACCAGCGTCGCTGCTGGCTGTTGCGGGAGACAGCCGGGTACAGCTACCAGGAGATCAGCGAGGCGCTCGAGCTGCCGGTCTCGACGGTCCGAGGGCTCCTCGCTCGGGCGCGGCAGTTCCTGCTCCGGGAGATGGAGGCGTGGCGATGAGCGACGACGACCAGACCCTGCCCGCTGACGCCATGCCCGCCGACGCAGACCTCGACGGCCACACCTTCGACGAGCTCGCCGACTACCTGGACCGCGGTCGGACCCCGCGTGACCCCGACATCGAGTCCTCGGCCGCCTGCCGTCTGGCGCTGTCGAACATGCAGCGCCTCCGCGAGCTGTCGATCGGCGCCATGCAGCGACGCGGCGACACGGACCCCGACCCCGACCGTGAGAACCGCTGGATCGACGGCCTGCTCGCCACCATCCGGGCCGAGATCACCTCCGGCCGCGACGTCCCCGTCAGCCACCCGGACCCCCGGCTGCGGCTCACCCTCACCGAGGCGGCCGTCCGCAACCTGGTCCGTCGCGCCGGCGACACCACCGGCGGCATCGTGATGGGACGCTGCACCCTGACCGGTGACGTCTCGACCCCGGGTTCGCCGGTCACGGTCGAACTGACCGCGGCGATCGCGTACGGGCAGGTCGCCGACGAGACGGCCGAGCGACTCCGCCGACGGGTCGCGGACGTGCTCGCCCGGCACACCGAACTCGTCATCGAGCAGATCGACGTCACCTTCGACGACGTCTACGTCCCCTAGGAGCACCCGTGTCCGACGACCGCGAGCTGTCCCGCCGCCTGACCGACCTCGCCCGCGCGACCGACGGTGTCAGCCACGTGTTCCCGGCGCAGTCGCTCGTGCAGGTCGCGGCCGACGCTGTCGCCGCCCAGCTGGAGATCCGCGACCCGGGCACGATGGTGGACGTGCACCGCGGCGGCGGTGCGGTGCGGATCACGGCCGAGGTCGCGGTCGACGGCGCCCGTCCGGCGACGGAGACCGTCCGCGAGGTCGGCGAACGCATCCGTTCCGTCGTGGACGCCGAGCCCGGCCCCCGCCCGGACACCATCACGGTCGTCGTGCGGCTCGTCGAGGACACCGTGGGGATCACGGCGGACGACGTCGCGGCCGACGCAGTCTGACGGCGGGCGCCGCTGCTGGACCGGTCGCGGCCGGGACCCGGGGCTCGCTAGGGTCGGGCGCATGAGCATGGACCACGTCGACGTCGACTGGGAGCACGCCCGCGACACGAACCGCGCCAACTGGGACGACCGCGTGCCGATCCACGAGGGTGCCTACGGGCTCGACGCCTACGCCGACCCGGCACACCGCTCGGACGTCGTCCGCCAGGACCTGCCCGTGCTCGCCGAGTGGCTGCCGGACGGGTCACTCGCCGGACTCGACCTCTGCCACCTGCAGTGCCACATCGGCACCGACACCGTCTCGCTCGCCCGGGAGGGTGCCCGCGTCACCGGCGTCGACTTCTCGCACCCGGCACTGGTGTCCGCCGCCGCCCTGGCCGAGCGAGCCGTCGTCGACGTCACCTGGGTGGAGGCCGACGTCCTCGACGCCCGGGCCGCGGTCGCCGGGGACTTCGACGTCGTCTACACGAGCATCGGCACGATCTGCTGGCTGGCGGACCTCGACCGGTGGGCGGCGCAGGTCGCCGGACTGCTCCGACCCGGCGGCGTCTTCTTCATCCGCGACGGCCACCCGGCCCTGTTCGCGCTCGACGAGGACGCCGACGAGCTGGTCACCCGGCACCGGTACTTCCCGGACGGCACCGCCCAGCAGTGGGACGACGGCAGCACCTACGCGGGCGAGGGCACGGTCGCGCGGACCCGGACCTACGAGTGGCCGCACCCGCTGTCCGAGATCGTGAACGCCCTGCTCGGTGCCGGCCTGCGCCTCCGCCGACTCGACGAGGGCCGCACGCTGCCGTGGCGGTTCAGCCCGCGGATGGAGCAGGCGGCGGACGGCGACTGGGTCTGGCCCGCGGAGGACCGTGACCGCATCCCGACCACCTTCACCATCGTCGCCACCCGCGACTGAGCTGCCGGCAGGACCGCCCAGCCGGCCACACGCGGGCGCGACCCGTCCCACGAAAGTTTTCCGATCCTCCCGTCCGGCTTGTCCCGGCCACCCGCCCGTCCGTAGCGTCGACGGCGGACGCACGATGCGAGGGAGCATGCGATGACGGATGACCGGTTGCGGGTCGCGATGGTGGGCCACGGCTTCATGGGAGCCGCCCACTCACAGGCCTGGCGGGTCGCGCCGCGGTTCTTCCCGCTCGACCGCGAACCCGAGATGACCGTCGTCGTCGGACGCGACCCCGAGCGCACCGAGGCCGCCCGCGCCCGCTTCGGGTGGCAGCGTGCCGAGACCGACTGGCGCCGCGTCGTCGAGGACCCGGACATCGACGTCGTCGACGTCTGCTCGCCCGGCTCATCGCACGTCGAGGTTGCGATCGCGGCCCTGGAGGCCGGCAAACACGTCCTCTGCGAGAAGCCGCTCGCCAACACCGTCGCCGAGGCGGAGGCCATGGTCACCGCCGCCGAGTCGGCCGCCGCGCGCGGGATCCGCTCGATGGTCGGCTTCAGCTACCGGCGCGTCCCGGCCCTGGCGTTCGCCCGCCAGCTCGTGCAGGCCGGCCGGATCGGCGAGGTCCGCCACGCCCGCGCGCTGTACCTGCAGGACTGGCTCACCGACGCCGACGGTCCGATGACGTGGCGGTTGGACGCCTCGCTCGCCGGGTCCGGCTCACTCGGCGACATCGGCGCGCACGCCGTGGACCTGGTCGAACACATCACCGGCGCCACCCTCGCCTCCGTCAGCGGCACGCTCGAGACGTTCGTGCACGAGCGCCCGCTGCTCGCCGACGGTGTCGGCCTGTCCGGCACCGCCTCGGACCAGCGCGGACAGGTCACCGTCGACGACGCCGCCTGGTTCACGGGTCGACTGACGGGAGGCGCGGCTCGGCCGGGCGGGACCGTCGCCACGTTCGAGGCCACCCGGTACGCGACCGGGCGGAAGAACGGTCTGACCATCGAGATCAGCGGGTCCACCGGGGCGATCGCCTTCGACCTCGAGGCGATGAACGAACTCCGCGTGTACGACGCGACCGCGCCGGCGGGGGAGCAGGGGTTCCGCCGGGTCCTCGTCACCGAACCGGAGCACCCGTACATGGCGAACTGGTGGCCGACCGGACACCCGATCGGCTACGAGCACACCTTCGTCCACGAGGTCGTCGACTTCGTCACCGCGATCACCGGCGGGCAACAGCCCGAGCCGTCCTTCGCCGTGGGGCTGCACGTGCAGGACGTCCTGGACGCCGTGCAGCGGAGCGCGGCCGACGGCAGCGCCTGGACCCAGATCCCCACCCGATGACCCTCCCTTCCCCCGATCCGCAAGGAGCACCTCCCGTGCAACGCCAGGCACTCGTCGTCCGCGGCGGTTGGGACGGGCACATGCCCGTCGAGACCACCGAGCTGTTCATCCCCTTCCTCCGCGAGCACGGGTTCGACGTCCGCGTCGAGGAGGGCACCGCCGTCTACGCCGACCAGTCCGTGATGGACACGATCGACCTCGTCGTGCAGGTGAACACCATGTCGACCATCGCGAAGGAGGAGTTCGACGGCCTGCAGCGCGCCGTCCTCGCCGGCACCGGGATGGCCGGCTGGCACGGCGGCATCGCCGACTCGTACCGGGACAACGCCGACTACCTCCACATGATCGGCGGCCAGTTCGCCCACCACGCGGGCAAACACCCCTCCGAGCGGGTGGGCGAGCAGTCGGACAACTACATCCCCTACACGGTGCACGTCACCGACCTCGGTCGCGAGCACCCGATCATGCAGGGCATCGACGACTTCGACCTGGTCAGCGAGCAGTACTGGGTGCTCAGCGACGAGTACGACGACGTCCTCGCCACCACCACCCAGGAGGCCCGTGCCTGGGACGCGTGGAACCGTCCCGTGACCTCGCCCGCGATCTGGACCCGGCAGTGGGGCCAGGGGCGCATCTTCGTCTCGGCGCCCGGGCACCGGATCGAGATCGTCGAGTCGCAGCCGGTCCGCACCATCATCGAGCGCGGCCTGCTGTGGGCAGCCCGATGAGCGCCGGGGTCGAAGGTGGTGCCGGACCTCGTGCCACCGCACCGCTGCGGGTCGGGATGGTCGGGGTCGGCAACATCAGCAAGCAGTACCTCGAGCAGTTCCCGTCGCTGCCGGACCTGCGGCTCACCGCGGTGGCCGACCTCGACACTGCCCGGGCAGCAGCCGTCGCCGACGAGCAGGGTGTCCAGGCGCTCGGCGTCGACGAGCTGCTGGCGTCCCCGGACGTCGACGTCGTCCTCAACCTGACGATCCCCGCCGCCCACGCCGACGTCGCCACCCGGGCGCTCGCCGCGGGCAAGCACGTCTACGGCGAGAAGCCGCTGGCCCTGACCACCGCCGAGGCCGAGCCGGTCCTCGCCGCCGCCCACGCGGCGGGCCTGCGGGTCGGCAGCGCCCCCGACACCGTGCTCGGCACCGGGATCCAGACCGCCCGCGCCGCGATCGACGCCGGTCGCATCGGCACCCCGGTGGCCGCCGCCGTGTCCTGGAGTGCTCCGGGCCACGAACTCTGGCACCCCGCGCCCGGCTTCTACTACCAGCCGGGCGGTGGCCCGCTGCTCGACATGGGCCCGTACTACCTGACGAGCCTCGTCACGTTCTTCGGCTCCGTGGTGCGGGTCAGCGGCAGCACGACCCGGTCGACGCGGCAGCGGACGGTCGCCACCGGGCCGAACGCCGGGCAGGTCCTGCCGGTCGACGTGGACACGCACGTCGTCGCGGTCCTGGAACACGAGGACGGCGTCGTCTCCACGGTCACGCTGTCGTTCGAGGTGTGGGCGACCGAGTCTCCGCTGTTCGAGGTGCACGGCACCGCCGGGTCGCTGTCGGTCGCCGACCCGAACCGCTTCTCGGACCCGACCCGCATCGCCACCGCCCAGGACCGGACCTTCCAGGAGCTCCCCGTCCTCGCCGGTCACCGCGACGCCGGGCGCGGGGTGGGCCTGGCCGACATGGCACGGGCGATCGCTTCGGGGGAGCCGCACCGGGCCTCCGGCGAGCTGGCGTTCCACGTGCTCGACGTCATGGAGTCGATCGCGCCCGCGGGGCGGGAGCGAACCGTCGTCGAGGTGGCGAGTCGGGCCTCCCGGCCGGCGGCGGTCCCGCTCGGGTAGCCGGCGCGCGGACTCGTGCGCGCCGCCGGCGGAGAGCACGGTCATGGTCAGCGAACGAGTCGGCGGAACGTGGCAGCCGCCGCTCGCCACCGATGACCCGTGCTGCTCGGGCCGCCGGATGTGGGGTCGGCCGTGCCTCCGTCGACCCGCGGAATGATCACGTAGCGTCCGGCGGCGTCTCGACTCAGCTGACGGTCCGTGCCCTCCAACTTCTTCGCCATCTTCGCGGCGAGCTCGTGTGCGAGCCGCTTGGTCTCCTCGCTGTACTGGGTCATGGTCGTGAGCCCTCCCGTGGTGTCCCTGCCGATCCGTCGGACGCACCGACGTCGGTGATCAGGTTGATGATCGTCACTGTCATGTCATCATCTCCCATACGAGTCCATCCCGCGTCGATCAGCCCGGTCAGAACGGCCATGCCCGTTCTGGACACGCTTTCTTCTTCGCTCACTGCCCGGTCGCACGCCCAGGCGAACCGGTCCCACCACCGCGCGAGTTCGTCTGTCCCGCGCTTCTGCTCGCGGTCACGTGTCGAGTTGTGCAGAGCCACACCTGCTGCAGCGCCGGCCCCGATGACCGCCAGGCTGCCGCCGAACCCCGCAGAGGTGAGGAACGCGCCCCACCAGGTCGCGTCCGGGTGCCACGGTGGGATCGCCCGTGCCGTGCAGAAGCTGGCGACGACGGAGAGGCCTGTTGCCACCCACCATGTGGGACCGGTCCGGCAGGCCGTTGGCGCAGCGTCGTCGCGCGCTGCTGGGGCCGAGTGGGATCTCATCACCGACGAAGCTTCCCGCCGATGCGTCCGGGTCCACCCGTCGGGGCGCTGATCTGTGGACGGAGCGGCGAACTCCACAACTCGAGGTGCTCGCGTCCCCCGGCGGAGGCGCGGGAGCGACCGTCCCGATCAGCCACGCGCCACGTGCCTCGACCGCGGCGCGCAGTTCAGGAGAGTGACGTCGTCTCCGGCAGGAGCGTCCTCGCCGGCGCTCCGTGCTGCGGACGGAGCACGGCGTCGACCTGCTCACGATCGAGGGCACCCTGCCAGCGGGCCACGACGAGTGCGGCGACGCAGTTGCCGAGCAGGTTCACACTCACGCGCATCGAGTCCATGATCCGGTCCGCGCCGAGCAGCAACGCGACGCCGGCGACCGGGAAGAGCCCGAGGCTCGTCGCGGTGGCCGACAGGGCCAGGAAGGACGACCCTGGCACGCCCGCCATGCCCTTCGAGGTCAGCAGGAGCACCCCGAGGGCCGCGACCTGCTGCTCGAGGGTGAGCGGCACCCCGAACGCCTGGGTCAGGAAGAGCAGCGCGATCGACAGGTAGATCGCCGCCCCGTCGAGGTTGAACGAGTAGCCGGTCGGGACCACGAGTCCGGCGACGCTGCGGGAGACACCGACGTCGGTGAGGCGCGTGATCATCCGCGGCAGCACGGCCTCGGTCGACGCGGTCCCGAGCGCGAGCCCGAACTCGGCACGGGTGTGCCAGACGAACCGCCAGACGGGGACGCCGGACAGGAGCTGTCCGACCACGAGGAGCAGCACGATGAACACCGCCGCAGCGGCGTAGCAGGCAGCGATCAGCAGCCCGTACGAGCCGAGCGTCGCGACGCCGTACTGCCCGACCACGAACGCCATCGCACCGAAGGCGCCCAGCGGGGACAGCCGCATCACCCAGCCCAGGATCCGGTAGACGACCTCGAGGCACAGGTCGAGTCCGCGGACCAACGGGCGCGTCCGCTCCGGTCCGATCGCCGCGATCGCGGCGCCGACGAACACCGCGAAGACGAGCACCTGCAGGATGTCGTTCGTCGCGAACGCGTTGACGACGCTGGACGGGATGAGGTCGAGGATGAACGTGCCGGCGTCCGGGATCTCCCCACCGGCGGTCTTCGCCGTGACCGCGGAGGCGTCCAACGACGACGGGTCGATCCGGAGGCCCGCGCCCGGCCGGACCAGGTTCCCGACCAGCAGCCCGAACACGAGCGCGCACGTCGAGGCGACGACGAAGTACGTCATCGCCTTGCCCGCGATGCGTCCCACGGACCGCAGGTCCCCGACGTGGACGATGCCCGTGACCACGACGATGAAGACCAGCGGTGCGATCACCATCTCGATCAGCCGGATGAACCCCTGACCGACGACGTTCAACACCGGAGCCGCAGACGGCACGGTCACCCCGACGACGATGCCGAGGACCACCCCGATCGCGATCTGCACGAAGAGCGAGCGGTACCAGCGAGCGGGGGCACGTTCCGGTGTGGTGAGGTCCATGCCTCCACCCCAGCGTGGGACCGTTTCGCCCGCGTTACGTCCGTGTTCCCACTCCGGGAACGGCACCGGCGACGGAACGGTGCCGTCAGGAACGGCGCCGACGACGGAACGGAGCCGGCGGTTGAACGGATCCTCGGTCCGGTCGGGAGGCCCCGGGTCAGTGGGTGCGCTGGGACGGCCCGCTCGTCCGGTCGTCCTGGGCCCGATCGGCGGCGGGCCTGCTGAACAGGTTCACGACGTTGCCGTCGGGGTCGCGCACCAGTGCCGAGCGGTTGCCCCACGGCATCGTCGTCGGCTCGAGGACGACGTCCTGGCTCTCGAGCTGCAGGTCGGCGAAGTCACGGTCGACGTCGGTGACCTCGAACTCGATGAACACGGAGCGGTTGGTCGCCGGCACCAGGGCACCGCCCAGCATCGCGACGGTCGCGGTGCTGGCGATGGCGAGGTGCGCCCCTGGCCCGCTGAACTGGGCGAAGACCGGCGCGAGGCGCTCGGCCTGCTGTCCGGTGACCCGCTCGTAGAAGGCGACGAGGCCGTCGAGGTCGTCGGTGACGATGCGGATGGATGTGAACGACATGTGGTTCCTCCGATGGTGCTGGTGCAGTGGGAGCATCAGCTTCACCGGGCGTCGCGACACCGTCCTGTCGGGGTTTCCCGGAACGTCCCCGGTGACGGATCGGTCGTCGGCGATCGATCAGCCGTCCGTGACGGATCAGTCGTCCATGACCGATCGGAGCCGTCCGTACGGGATCGCGAGCTCCTCCGGGCGGAGGGAGCGCTTCGGCGGCCGTTCGTCGGTGACCTCGACGGAGCGCATCCGGTCCCCCCGGAACGCCCGAACTCCGTCACGCAGCCGACACCAGGCGACCAGGTACCACTGTCCGTCCTTCTCGATGGACCCCAGCGGCTCGACGTCCCGGACGGACTCCGCTCCGCTGGCGTCCTGGTACCGCAACCGCACGACCCGGTCCGACCGGAGGGCCGCCGCGAACGCGGTCGGGACGACGACGGCGTCGTCGCTCTCGAGGAAGTGCACCCGGGACGCGAGCGCACTGGCCCGCGCAGCATCGCCGTCGGGCATGACCGCGAGCACCTTCCGGGCAGCGGTGCGGGCCGACTGCCGGAACGGGCTGTGCTGGAGCCCGCCCAGTCCGATCAGCACCGCGAGCGCCTCGTCCAGCGTGAACCCCGCTGGGCCGAGCGTTGCCGAAGCGTCGATGACGTACCCGCCGGTGCGGCCGGGTTCCGCCCAGATCGGCAGGCCCGACTGCTGCAACGCGGCGAGGTCCCGCTCGATGGTCCGGACCGACACCTCGAACCGTTCCGCGAGACGTCGGGCGCTCCGCGGGCGCGGCGAGACCGCACGCAACTCCTCGACGAGGCCGTACAGGCGGTCGGTCCGGTTCACCGGTCCATCATCCGACAGGTCGTCCTCGCCACCGGCCGCGGCGCGGTTCGCGCTCAGCGACATGGCTCGGGCCGGCGAGGGCGCGTTCTGTCGCTGGGCGCGAAATCGGCGGGCGGGCGGGCCGGCGGGCCGGCGGGCGGGCCGGCAGGCGGCCGCGGGGGCCGGACAGCCGGGAGGCCCGTGGCGCGCTCCATTTGTTGGCATCGCAGACAAATGGTTGCACGAAGCGCTTCGACGCTGTTAGCGTCGCCGTCGCGAGCCGATCGAAGCGCTTCACAAGCGCCGAGGGACGGCACGGAAGACACGACGGAGACGAGCACGAGGAGGTGCGCACATGGTGACGATCCACGAGGTGGCGAAGGCCGCCGGCGTCTCGATCTCGACCGTCTCGTACGCCCTCTCCGGCAAGCGCAGCATCTCCGCCACGACCCGGGCGCGCATCGACCAGGCCGTCGCCGAGCTCGACTACCGACCGAACGCCGGCGCCCGGATGCTCGCCGGCGCCCGCACGAACATCCTCGCCCTGTCCGCCCCGATCCGGCAGGACGCGCACCTGCCGACGCACATGCGCTTCGTCACCGCGGTGGTCGAGGCGGCACGGGCCCACGACGACGACGTCCTGCTCCTGGCCCGCGACGACGAGGTCACCGGCATCCGCCGCGTGGTGGACAGCTCGCTGGTCGACGGGGTGGTCGTGCTCGGGGTCTCGACGGACGACGAGCGCGCCGAGGTCGTGCGTCGCTCGGGTGCCGCGGCCGCGTTCGTCGGCGTGCCGGGTGACACCACGGGCCTGAGCTGCATCGACCTGGACTTCGCCGAGGCCGGTCGCGCCTCGGTCCGTGAACTCGCCGCCGCCGGACACCGCAGCATCGGTGTGATCGGCCACCCCGCCACCTACGTCGAGCGGCACACCGGCTTCATCCGCCGTTTCGCCGACGCGTTCGAGGACGAGTGCCGGGCAGCCGGCATCGCCACCCTGGCGCTGTACCCGTCCCTCGACCGCGCCGACCAGCGTGCGGCGGCGGACGAGCTACTCGCCGGGCTGCCGGACATGACCGCGCTCGTGTTCCACTGCAACGAGCCCGTCGTCGAGGCCGTCCTCGCGCACCTGGTGGCGCGGGGCGTCCGTGTCCCGGAGGACGTGTCGGTCGTGGCCGCCTGCGCGAGCTACGACACCGACCGGCTCGAGGTCCCTCTGTCCACCATCCCCCTCCCGCTCGAGGAGATGTGTCGCGGCGCCGTGGAGGACGCCGTCCGTCAGGTCGACGGTGCCCGCGAACCGGGCGTCACCCTCCTCCGACCGCGGTTCATCGACCGCGGGTCCATCCGGCCGGTGCACTGACCGGCTTCGAACGGTCGATGGACACATCGACCCGGTGTCTTCGTCGGTCCACTGTCGAAGCGCTTCGATCACCCTGATCCAGCCCCATCACCCCTACAAGCCATCCCCCCTACAAGCCATCCCCCCTACAAGCCATCCCCCCCCTACAAGGAAGTAGCGACATGAAGAAGTCACGCCTGCTCGGCGCACTCGCCGGGCTCGCCGCGACCGCCGTCGTCCTCACCGGCTGCTCGGCCGGCGGGAGCGCCGACGACCGCAGCAACGAGGACGGCAAGACCCTGAAGCTCTGGCACTTCGAGTCCGAGGACTCCGCCATGGGCAAGGCCTGGAAGGAGTCCATCAAGGTCTTCGAGAAGGAGACCGGCGCGAAGGTCGAGTTCCAGGAGAAGAGCTTCGAGCAGATCCGGAAGACGGCCAGCCAGTCGCTCAACTCCGACCAGGCACCGGACCTCATCGAGTACAACAAGGGCAACGCGACCGCCGGCCTGCTCGCCAGCCAGGGCCTGCTCAGCCCGCTCGACGACGCCGTCAAGAAGTACGGCTGGGACGAGAAGCTCGCCAAGTCCCTGCAGACCACGGCCCGCTACGACGACAAGGGCGTGATGGGCTCTGGCTCCTGGTACGGCGTGCCCGACTACGGCGAGTACGTCGAGTTCTACTACAACAAGGAGCTGTTCCAGAAGTACGGCGTCCAGGTCCCGAAGACCCAGGCCGACCTCGAGCAGGCCATGGCCACGTTCGAGTCGAAGGGCGTCACCCCGCTCGCCGAGTCCGCCGCGGAGTACCCGCTCGGGCAGCTCTGGTACCAGCTCGCCCTGTCGAAGGCGGACCGCGGTTGGGTGGACGACTACCAGCTGTACAAGAACCCGGTCGACTTCTCCGACGAGCAGATCTCGTACGCCACGAAGACGATCAAGGACTGGACGGACAAGGGCTACATCTCGTCCGACGCCACCGGCATGAAGGCCGAGGACGCGGGCACCGCCTTCATCAGCGGCAAGTACCCGATGTTCTTCTCCGGCTCGTGGTGGTACGGCCGCTTCACCACCGAGATGAAGCAGGACTGGGGCACCTTCCTGTACCCGGGCGCCGAGATGTCGCCGGGGTCCTCGGGCAACCTCTGGGTCGTCCCGACCAAGGCGAAGAACAAGACCCTCGCCGAGAAGTTCATCGACATCACCCTCCGTCCCGACATGCAGGCGATCATCGGCAACAACGGTGGCGTCCCGGTCGCGGCGAAGGAATCCGACATCACGGACGCGAAGAGCAAGGAGCTCATCGCGAACTTCAACACCCTGACCGAGCGTGACGGTCTCGGGTACTACCCCGACTGGCCCACGTCGACGTTCTACGACCAGCTGAACGCCGGTCTGCAGAGCGTCCTCAACGGCAGCAGCTCGCCGAAGCAGGTCAACGAGGAACTCGGCCAGCAGTACGCCGACGGCGTCAAGGCCGTCACCGGCTGACCCCGGCTCACCGGCCCCGGTCGCCGACGTGGTCGACCCGGTCGACGCAGCAGACCCGGCCATCCCGGGCGCGCCCCGCTCAGCAATGACGCGAAGCGTCATGCGGGGCGCGCCGACCGAGCCTGCGAGGGAGGACGGTGCGCGTCCGACCCGCACCGCGCCTCCCGGCCCCCTCACCCGCTCCACCCCACTCCCCGGAAGGGAAGCCCGACGATGGCGTCCAGTCCTCCGATCGCGCCGCTCCGCGGCCGCGTCCCCCGCCCCCGCCGCCGCGACGACGGCGCGATCATGCCCGCCTCCGGCCGCGGCAGCTACTGGTTCTACCTGCTCCCCGGCTTCGTCCTGCTGGCCGCGATCATCCTCGTACCACTCGGCTGGAACGTGTACCTGTCGTTCACGAACTACCGCGGGATCCTGCCGCCGCAGTTCACCGGGCTGGACAACTGGCGCCGGCTGATGGCGGACGGGCAGTTCTGGATCTCGTTCCGGAACAGCATCGTGATGATCCTGGCGATGGTGATCGTGCCGACCAGCCTGGGCCTCGTCCTGGCCGCCGCGCTGTTCGACGTGATCGGCAAGAAGTTCGGCGGCAAGCTCGCCAGCTTCCTCCGCGCCACGTACTACCTGCCGCAGATCCTGCCCGCGGTGATCGCCGCGATCGTCATCGGGTGGATCCTCCGCCCGGAGAACGGTGCGCTCAACGCGGTGCTCGGCGCGGTCGGGCTCGACGGTCTGCAGCACAACTGGCTCGGCAGCCCGGACACCGCCCTGCTCTCCGTCGCGGTCGTGCTCGTCTGGGTGCAGATCGGCTACCCGGTCGTCGTGTTCATGGCGGCCCTGCAGCGCGTCGACCCGGAGCTGTACGAAGCGGCCGAGCTCGACGGCGCGAACTGGTTCCAGCGTTTCCGCTCCATCACGGTGCACATCATCCGGCCCGAGATCTTCGTCGTCGTGCTCACCTGCACGATCGCCGCGCTCAAGGTGTTCGGCCCCGTGTACGCCCTCACCGGCGGCGGTCCCGGCAACGCGACCATCGTGCCGAGCTACTACTCGTACAGCCAGTTCTTCCAGGCGCAGCAGGTCGGGTACGGCGCGACCATCGCCACCGCGCTGACCGTCGTGATCGTCATCGTCGCCATCGGCTTCATCGCCGCCCAGACCCGGGCCGAACGCAAGGAGGAGGCACGATGACCGTGTCCGCACCCGACACCAGGGCGACCGTCACGGCGGACGCGGGGCGGGCCTCCCGTCCGACGGCGAAGCCGCGCAGGCGACCCGGCGAGGGCGGGCGCAAGCGGCCGTCCGACTGGGTCGTGCTCGCCGGCGGGATCGTCATCGCGGTGCTCATCGCGGCGCCGTTCCTGCTCATCCTGCTCAACTCGTTCAAGACGCCCGCGGACTACGCGGCCGGCGGGCCGCTCGCCTGGCCGACGCAGCTGTCGTTCGACGGCATCACCACGTTCTGGAACCGGGTCGACTTCCCGCTGAAGCTCTGGAACAGCGTGTTCATCAGCGGGATGGTGGCGCTGCTCGCGGTGCTCATCTCGATCCTCAACGCCTTCGCGATCGGCATCGGCCGGGTCCGCTACCGCACCTGGATCGTGGTGCTGTTCATGCTCGCGAACATGCTGCCGCAGGAGGTCCTGCTCTACCCGCTCTACATGATGTTCAAGGGCATCGGGCTGTACGACAACGTGTGGAGCGTGATCATCGTCTTCACGGTGATCCAGTCCGCGTTCGGCACCTACCTGCTGTCGAGCGTCTACGGCACCTTCCCGAAGGAGATCCTGGAGGCCGCTGCCCTCGACGGCGCCGGACGCTGGCGCGTGCTCTGGCGGGTCATCGTCCCGATCAGCCGCCCGACCCTGTCGGTCCTGCTCATCTTCTTCTTCATCTGGACGTGGAACGAGTTCCTCATCCCGCTGACCTTCCTGGTCAGCAACGACAACCAGACGGTCCCCGTCGCGATCTCCCTGCTGCAGGGAGACCGGCTGATGGAAGTCACCACCACGAGCGCGTCGGCCCTGCTCGGCCTCATCCCGACGCTCGTGTTCTTCCTCATCTTCCAGCGCACCCTCGCGCGCGGCATCACGGCAGGAGCGGTCAAGTAATGAAGTTCACCGACGGGTTCTGGCAACTCAGGCCCGGAGTCCACCCCGTGTACGCCGCCGAGGCGTACGACATCGACGCGCGGACCTCGCCGGAGGGTGACCGTCTGGTCGTCACCGCCCCGACGAAGGTCATCGCGTCGCGGGGCGACACCCTCAACCGTCCGACGCTCACCGTCTCGCTGTCCAGCCCCATGGCGGGCGTGGTGACGGTCCGCGTCGAGCACTTCCGCGCGCCCCGCCCGGAGCTGTCCTTCGACCTGGTCGGACAGGAGGCGGGGCACGGGTCCGCCACGGTCGCCGACGGTGTCGGGACCCTCACCTCCGGCGACCTGTCGGCCGTCGTCACGCCCGGGGCGCCGTGGGACCTGCGGTTCGTGGCGACCGACGCGGGCGGCACCGAGCGCGTGCTCACCGGCTCCGGCCACAAGTCGCTCGGGTACGTCACCCTCGACCCCGGCGCCGAGGTGTCCCGCGGTGTCGTCGGCAACGCCCGGGTCCAGGGCGCCGACGCCCCGGCGTCCGACCGGTTCGTGCACGCGCAGCTCGACCTGGGCGTCGGGGAGCTCGTCTACGGGCTCGGCGAACGGTTCGGGCCGCTCGTGAAGAACGGGCAGACCGTCGACATCTGGAACGCCGACGGTGGCACCTCGAGCGAGCAGGCGTACAAGAACGTGCCGTTCTACCTGACGAACCGCGGGTACGGCGTGCTCGTCGACCACCCCGGACACGTCTCGTTCGAGGTCGGGTCCGAGACCGTCGAGCGGGTGCAGTTCTCGGTGCCGGGGGAGTCCCTGGTGTTCCACGTCATCGGCGGTGGCAGCCCGGCGGCGGTGCTCGAGCGGTACACCGCCCTGACCGGCCGTCCGGCGCAGGTGCCGGCGTGGTCGTACGGCCTGTGGCTGTCGACCTCGTTCACCACCGACTACGACGAGGCCACCGTGACCTCGTTCGTCGACGAGATGGCCGCCCGCCAGCTGCCGGTCTCGGTGTTCCACTTCGACTGCTTCTGGATGCGGGAGTTCACCTGGTGTGACTTCGAGTGGGACCCCCGGGTGTTCCCGGACCCCACCGGCATGCTCGGACGGCTGCACGACAAGGACCTGCGGGTCTGCGTCTGGATCAACCCCTACATCGGGCAGGCGTCGACGCTGTTCGACGAGGCCGCCGAGGCCGGGTACCTGGTCCGGAACCCCGACGGCACGGTCTGGCAGTGGGACCTCTGGCAGGCCGGCATGGGGCTCGTGGACTTCACCAACCCGGATGCGACCGCCTGGTACCAGTCGAAGCTCCGCGCACTCGTCGACCAGGGCGTGGACTGCTTCAAGACCGACTTCGGGGAGCGGATCCCCCTCGACGTCGTCTACGCCGACGGCAGCGACCCTGAGCGGATGCACAACTGGTACACGCAGCTGTACAACCAGGCCGTGTTCGAGGTGCTGCAGGAGACCAAGGGTCCGGGCGACGCCGTGGTCTTCGCGCGTTCGGCGACCGCCGGCGGTCAGCAGATGCCGGTGCACTGGGGCGGGGACAACACCTCGTCGTTCCCGTCGATGGCCGAGACCCTGCGCGGCGGCCTGTCGCTCGCCCTGTCCGGCTTCGGCTTCTGGTCGCACGACATCGGCGGCTTCGAGGGCACCCCGGACCCCGCGGTGTTCAAGCGCTGGGTGCAGTTCGGTCTGCTGTCGTCGCACAGCCGGTTCCACGGCAGCAGCTCCTACCGGGTCCCGTGGGCGTTCGACGAGGAAGCGGTCGACGTCACCCGGGCGTTCACCGAACTGAAGCTCCGACTCATGCCGTACCTGTACGCGGCCGGGCTCGAGGCATCAGCGCGGGGCCTGCCGGTGATGCGCCCGATGCCGCTGGCCTTCCCCGACGACCCGACCGCGGCGTACTGCGACCGGCAGTACCTGCTCGGACCGGACCTGCTCGTCGCGCCGGTGTTCAGCGTGTCCGGCGATGTCGAGTACTGGCTGCCGGCGGGCTCGTGGACGAACTGGTTCACCGGCGAGGTCGTCACCGGCGGGGTCTGGCGGCGCGAGCGGCACGGGTTCGACACACTGCCGCTGTGGGTCCGCGAGGGTGCGGTCCTGCCGCTGTCCACCCGCATCGACCGGCCGGACCACGACTACCACGACGCGCTCGAGTTCCGGGCATTCCCGGGTGCGGGGGGAGCGGGCTCGCGTGAGGTCGTCGTGACGTCCCCGGACGGCCGCGCGGTCACGTACCCGGTGTCGTTCGCGGCGGACGGCACGGTCACCTCCGCCTGACGCGCGTTCGCCCGTTCGCCCGTTCGCCCGTTCGCGCTGAGCGACAGTCCTCGCGGCCTGGACCACGAGCGCTGTCGCTCAGCGCGAACCGCGCGGACAGCCCGCGCCACCCGGCAGCGCGGGCCGCACTACGCTGGCGGGACGGACGATCGGAGCGGACATGTCGGAGGCGAGCACTGCCTCCCGTCCGGTGCGCACCACGGACGTCGTCCGCCGCCGCAACCTGGCTCGGGTCCTGCGCCTCGTCCACGAGCGCGGGCCGATGCCCCGCTCGGCGCTCACCCGTGAGACCGGCCTGAACCGCTCGACGGTCGCCGCTCTGGTCGGTGAGCTCGTCGACCTCGGCCTCGTCGTCGAGGGGGACGCCCCACCCGCGACCGGCGTCGGCCGTCCGAGCGCCACCGTGTCCGCGTCCGCCCAGGTCGTCGCGCTCGGCATCGTGCCCGAGATCGACGCCGTGACCCTGGCGGTCATCGGCCTCGACGGCACCGAACACGAACGCCGGACCGTCCGCACCACCTCGGTCTCGACGCCCGACGAGGCCCTCGCCATCGCCACCGACCTCGTCGCCGCGGCCACCGATCGGCAGCGGGACGCGGGCCGTCGGGTCGTCGGCATCGCGGTGTCCGTCCCCGGGATCGTCCGCGTCGGCGACGGCGTCGTCCGGTACGCCCCGCACCTGGCCTGGCGCGACGAGGCCTTCGCCGCACCCCTCGCCGAGCGCACCGCCCTGCCCGTCCGCGCAGCGAACGACGCGAACCTCGGCGTCACGGCCGAGTTCCTCTACGGCGCCGGCCGCGGCGCCACGGACGTCGTCTACGTCAACGGCGGCGCGAGCGGCATCGGTGGCGGCATCATCACCGGCGGGCGGCCCCTCGCCGGCGCTGCCGGGTACGCGGGGGAGCTCGGCCACACCTTCGTCGCCGCGAACGGCATCCGCTGCCACTGCGGTGCCGTCGGGTGCCTGGAGACCGAAGCCTCGCAGGCCGCACTGCTCGACGCGGCGGGGCTCGGGATCGACGAGGCCGACCGACTCGGCGACGTCCTGGCCGACGGGCCCGCACCGGCCCTCGCCGCGGTCGTCGACCGGCAGGTCACCGCGCTCGCCGTCGCCATCCGCAACGTCGTGCACACCGTGAACCCGGACGTCGTCGTCCTGGGCGGCTTCCTCGGCACGCTGCTCCGGCACGTCGGGACGCGGCTCGAGGACGCGGTCCGGGCGCAGACGATGACCGCGATGGGCGAGGACCTGCGGATCGTGCCGGCGGAACTCGTCGGCAGCGTGCTGTTCCGCGGTGCGGCCGAGCTGGCGTTCGCGTCGGTGCTGGCCGACCCCGCGGCGGGCTGAGCGTCGCCACCGACCTTCGGTCGGTGGCGTGAGTCCTCACTGGTCAGTGTGAGTCCCCTGCGCTCGCCGCTGCCGACGTCGAACTGCCCAACCGAGGTTGCCGCCCCCGAGCGCCAGGCCGGCGGCACTCGAGACCATGCTCAACACAGGATGTCCGTCCTCCCGGAGTCCGACTGACAGCGCAGTGCCGGCGA
Organism: Curtobacterium sp. PsM8; assembly: GCF_030433875.1. Taxonomy (NCBI): domain Bacteria; kingdom Bacillati; phylum Actinomycetota; class Actinomycetes; order Micrococcales; family Microbacteriaceae; genus Curtobacterium; species Curtobacterium sp. PsM8. The sequence goes on from NZ_JARUXD010000014.1 coordinate 58,630, forward strand.
GGAGCGTGCACAGCGCGAGGAACGCTGCGAACCCGATGCTCGAGACGACTCCGACCACGGCGGTGACCACACGGTTGAGCCCGATCACGCGCAGAACGGTGCCGGCTTGCCGGAAGCGTGGACCCGCAGGACTCTCTTCCCGCACTTGACACCACCGTTGTTGCTGATGGCAGTGACTGCAAGCAGGACGACGACGTTCGCGATGACACACACCGCCGGACCGAGCGCGCACAGCCCTTCGGCCGCGATGACTCCGCCTCCGCCGATGATGACCTGCTGATCGAACGAGTTGAAGTCGACGAAGACGCCGTTCTTGTCCTTTCCTGCTCCGAGTCGTTGGTCCCGACCGGGCACGGTCAGATGGAGGTCCAGGTGCCCCGCGGAGATCGTCACGAGGCGAGAGCCGTCGGCGCTGGTCACATCACCCGTGATCGCACCGGCAGCGTCTGCTTCCCGGATGGCTTCGGCGACGACATCAGGGTCGGACGCTCGCGCTGCGACGGCCGAGTCGACCTCTGCCGGCCGAGAGGTGGCAGAAGCCACTGCTGGCGTCCAGAGCAGGCTGCTCAACGTCAGTGCAATGGTCGTCGCGATGCAGGTGATCGTGGTTCGGCCGGATTCCATCGTTCCTCCTGGGTGAGTGATTGCGTGTCGCAACGGCTCGACCGTAGGGGAGTCCGCGGCGTATGACAATGAATAACATCAAACTGGAATACGAGCCGAAGTTGGATCGCTACCGCGAAGAGCCTCCGGGCCGGCAGGTGGCCCGGGTGGGATCGCGGACGCCCGCCGCCGTTCGGGTCAGGGGCGGGCGTCCACGGCCTGCGCGTGCCTCCGGGAGTGGCAGGCGCGTGTCGTCGCTCCACGAGGTCAGGGTCCCTCGGGTGCCCTTCGGCAGGGCGACTCGATGGACGCTACGCCGTCCGTCCGGACTGTGTACAGGCTGCGCCGAACGGATCACGCCGTCGACCGGTGGTCCCACCGGCAGCTGGTCGGTCGGAACCGGTCAGCGGCCGCGCCACCACGCGTGCGTGCGCCCGCGGTTCCGCCAGTCCGTCCGCAGCCGTCGCGCCCACCGCCGCGGCGGCGACCCCCGCCGGCCGTTCACCCGGAACGTGTGGAACGCGCGCCGGGCACGCCGGACGGCGGACGGGAGGCTCGCGAACGGTCGCGCGGACACCCGCACGGTGAGCGCGGGGTCGGCGATCACCCGCCACTCCGGGTCGAACTGCATGCTCAGGTCGATGTCGTCGTGCACCTCGGGGTCGTCACGGTGCACCCGGTCGCGGACCGCGAGCCACGTCGACCGGCGGAGGGCCATCGCGGACCCGAACAGCGGCGGGCGGGAGAGCGCGCCGCGCATGAGCACGAAGTACGGCCGCATGTAGAGGACCGGCCAGACGACCCGCACGAGTGCGCCGGCGTCGGTCGGACGGCCGGGCCCGGTGACCGCGACGACGTCCGGGTCCTCGAGCAGGGCGAGGGCGGTGGCGATCCAGTGCGGTGGCGGGACGGAGTCCGCGTCGAGTCGGACGATGACGTCACCCTCGGCGGTGTCGTAGCCCCGGGACGAGGCCCGGGCGATCCCGCGGACCGGTTCGGTGCAGACGACGGCGCCGGCTGCCCGGGCCACGGCCGCGCTGTCGTCGGAGCTGCCGTTGTCGACGACGACCACCTCGTCGGCGGGCCGGGTCTGCGCCTCCAGGGCGGTCAAGCAGCGGCGGAGGTGCGCGGCGTCGTCCAACACGGGGACCACGACGGACACGGACGGCATGGCTCGAGCCAACCGGAGCGCCGCTGTGAGGGGTGTCCGTTTCGCTCCTGCTCTGGCGTTCCGGGGAGGGTGCGCACGGGATCCGCGCAGATCGGCGTTCCTGGAACCCGTCCCAGAGGTCCCCGCGCAGGTTCAGGTCCAACGCAGCGGGTGCACCGCCCGCCGCGACGAGAAGACCGGAAGGCCGACCATGACCACGAACCCACCCGGGAACGACTCCGGGACGCCCATCCACGACGCCACGGCTGCCGCCGAGGGTCACGAGACCCGCCCCGGCGTGACGGTCCCGTCCTACGCCAGCGGTACGCCCGTCGAGCGCCCCACCGGATTCGACGACCTCGAGCCGCTGGACGCCATCCCCGCCGACGAGCAGCTGCCCGCCGGCACCGTCCCCGCCGGCAGCCTGACCGCGACCGGTAGCGGCACCGGCAGCTCCGACTCGGGCAGCTCCGGCTCGGGTAGCTCCGACTCGGACAGCTCGGGCGGCGGCAAGGCCAAGGCCGACGCTGCCAAGGGCGCCGCGTCGGACGTCGCCGGTGACGCCAAGGAGAAGGCCGCGAACGTCGCCGGCACCGCCAAGGAGCAGGCTGCGAACGTCGCCTCCGAGGTGTCGGACCACGCACGACAGCTCTTCAGCCAGGCGTCCGGCACCCTCAAGGACCAGGCCGCCGACCAGCAGCAGAAGGCCGCCAGTGGTCTCCGCACCATCGGCGACCACCTCGGCAAGATGGCCGACAACGACGACGAGCAGGGCCTGGCGGCGAAGGTCGTCCGCGACCTGTCGAACCGTGCCGGGTCCGTCGCCGGGTACCTCGAAGGACGCGACCCGGGCTCCCTCGTCGACGAGGTGAAGTCGTTCGCCGCACGTCGTCCGGGCACCTTCATCGCGATCGCCGCCGGCGCGGGCATCCTCGCCGGTCGTCTCGCGAAGGCGCTGACGACGGAGATCAAGCACGAGAAGGAAGCCGAGGCGACCGGCACCGGCACGACCGGCACCACCGACTTCGGCACGACCGGCACCGGCACGACCGGACTCGGCACGGGCACGACCGGACTCGGTACGACCGGCACCACCGGGACGGGGCCGCTCGTATGACCGATCCGTTCCCCGGCGCGACCGGTCGGACGGTGCCCGGGCAGCCGAGCGCCGAGGAGCGCGCAGCGTCGACGCCCCTCGGTGAGCTCCTCTCCGAGGTGTCCCGTGACCTCTCCACGCTGTTCCGGCAGGAGGTCGCGCTCGCCAAGGCCGAGCTGACCGACTCCGCGAAGAAGGCGGGCAAGGGCGCGGGCATGTTCGGCGGCGCAGGCGTCGCGGGGCTCTTCGCCCTGCTGTTCCTGTCGATCGCCGCCTGGTGGGGGCTCGGGTACCTCATCGGCAACGCGTGGTCCGCCGTGGTCATCGCCGTGGTCTACGCCGTCGTCGCCGCGATCCTCGCGACGCGCGGACGCAAGGAGATCAAGCACATCGACGGCGCCCCCCAGACGGTCGCGACCGTCAAGGAAGTCCCCGAGACACTCAAGCCCAACACCGGGAGGAACTGATGAGCACCCCAGACGAGATCCGCGCCGACATCGAGCGCACACGTGGAGAACTCGGTTCGGACGTCGACGCCCTCGCCGACAAGGTGAACCCGTCCGCCATCGCCCACCGCCAGACCGAGAAGGTCAAGGGCCGCTTCCAGGACGTCCGCGAGTCCGTGATGGGCGCCGCCGGCAGCGCCCGCGACTCCGTGACGGGCGCCGCCGACTCGGCACGCTCGAGCGTCTCGGGCTCGGGATCGAGCGCCGCGGGCTCCGTGGAGGACACCGCATCGCGCGGCGTCGAGAAGGCGAAGGGCAACCCGCTCGCCGTCGGCCTCATCGCCTTCGGTGTCGGCTGGCTCGCGTCGTCGCTCCTGCCCTCCTCCACGAAGGAGGAGGAGCTCGCCGGTGAGCTGAAGGACAAGGCCGCTCCGCTCGTCGACAAGGCGAAGGAGCAGGCGAAGGACGTCGGCGCCCCGCTCCTCGACGCCGCCAAGGAGCACGCGCAGGACCTCACGGGCACCGCGCGGGACGCGGCGCAGACGGTCAAGGACGAGGCGCAGGGTGCCGCGTCCGACGTGCAGGACAACGCGCGGTCGTCCGCGGACGACGTCCGCAACGCCTGATCGCGTCGGCACTGACGTCAGCACCTGACGGACGGGGGGGGCCCGGGCCCCCCGGGGCCCGGCGGGCCGCCGGGGCGGGTTTAAAAAAAACCCGCCCCCCCCGCCCGACCCCAAAAA
>NZ_JARUXD010000150.1:0-1190 GCF_030433875.1 Curtobacterium sp. PsM8
CTCCGTGAGCGTTGAAGGCCGCAGAGACCAGTGGGAAGCGACTGTTTACTAAAAACACAGGTCCGTGCGAAGTCGCAAGACGATGTATACGGACTGACGCCTGCCCGGTGCTGGAAGGTTAAGAGGAAGGGTCAGCCTCACGGCGAAGCTCTGAATTTAAGCCCCAGTAAACGGCGGTGGTAACTATAACCATCCTAAGGTAGCGAAATTCCTTGTCGGGTAAGTTCCGACCTGCACGAATGGCGTAACGACTTCCCAGCTGTCTCAACCGCGAACTCGGCGAAATTGCACTACGAGTAAAGATGCTCGTTACGCGCAGCAGGACGGAAAGACCCCGTGACCTTTACTACAGTTTGGTATTGGTGTTCGGAGTGGCTTGTGTAGGATAGGTGGGAGACTGTGAAGCGGGCACGCTAGTGTTCGTGGAGTCATTGTTGAAATACCACTCTGGTCACTTTGGATGTCTAACGTAGGACCCTGATCGGGTTCATGGACAGTGCCTGATGGGTAGTTTAACTGGGGCGGTTGCCTCCCAAAGAGTAACGGAGGCGCCCAAAGGTTCCCTCAACCTGGTTGGCAATCAGGTGGCGAGTGTAAGTGCACAAGGGAGCTTGACTGTGAGACTGACAGGTCGAGCAGGGACGAAAGTCGGGACTAGTGATCCGGCAGTGGCTTGTGGAAGCGCTGTCGCTCAACGGATAAAAGGTACCTCGGGGATAACAGGCTGATCTTGCCCAAGAGTCCATATCGACGGCATGGTTTGGCACCTCGATGTCGGCTCGTCGCATCCTGGGGCTGGAGTAGGTCCCAAGGGTTGGGCTGTTCGCCCATTAAAGCGGTACGCGAGCTGGGTTTAGAACGTCGTGAGACAGTTCGGTCCCTATCCGCTGCGCGCGTTGGAAATTTGAGAAGATCTATCCCTAGTACGAGAGGACCGGGATGGACGAACCTCTGGTGTGTCAGTTGTTCTGCCAAGGGCACCGCTGATTAGCTACGTTCGGACCGGATAACCGCTGAAAGCATCTAAGCGGGAAGCCGTCTTCGAGATGAGATTTCCATGCACCTTGAGTGTGAGAGGCTCCCAGCAGACTACTGGGTTGATAGGCCGGATGTGGAAGCGGGGACTAACGACCCGTGGAGCTGACCGGTACTAATAAGCCGAAGACTTGACACACACTTTTTTCCTGACC
>NZ_JARUXD010000151.1:0-1092 GCF_030433875.1 Curtobacterium sp. PsM8
TGGGCTCTGGGCTCTGGGCTCTGGGCTCTGGGCTCTGGGCTCTGGGCTCTGGGCTCTGGGCTGATCATGCACCTCCATGACCAGTTGGCAAGCCCAGCTGCGCACATCGTCGATCGCGACGACGGTCGTCCGCCGCCAACCGAGACCTACGGGTTGCTGACCCTTGCAACGGAAGACCCGCCACTTGCCCCCTGGCTCAGACAGTGCGCCGCAGCAGGCTCACGGCGGCCGGCCGAAACAGCGGCTACGAGGGTGTGGACGGTGAAGTGGGGATCTGATTAGATGCCGGCGCCGAGCGCCCCACGATGTGAAGACCACCGTCTGCGGGGACCTTTCCCACCGGTTCGCTGCACGCCCCGCCTCTGAGGGGGCCATCGCTGGCAGAAGGGCTAAGGATCCCCCTTCGACGGCGCATCAGCAAAAGAGCTTGTGACCGACCGCCGCCGCGTGCGCGGGCACACGCAGTTGTGGCAGGTCCGACAGCCTTCTGCTCGAGCTCCTGCCGGTCAGGACGCGCGGAGGCACTGGCCTCATCGCCGGTCCGCTCCGGTCGTCCACAAGAACCGTCGTCAGGGGAGACCTGACACCGCCGGGCTCGTCCGCGTGCTCCTCACCAGCGACGTCTCCTGGGGCCTGAGCCACCCCGTACTCAGCCACTGCGACCGGTAGCACCCGCACGTCTCGGGCGGGAAGGCGTCAACTCCACCTCAGCGACATCCCGTCGGCCGACAACGCATCACCGGCACGCTGCGCCGGCCCGCTCTAATGAGAACAGCCGGCCCGAAACAAGTCGTCGCCGCGGAAGGGCAAGCTCGCATCGGCACGACGGTGACGGCGAAGCGCCAGCATCGACGACTCGCATCATGGTGACCATCGACGCCAGGCGTCACCGCTCAGAACAGGCCGAGCTACCGCCCGCCGCGACTCTGGCTCGAACGACGCTCTCCGAACTGTGGGCGACGCCTGGACCCCCGGTGGAGAATCCACGCCGATCCATCCCGGAGCACAACTCTTCCTGTCGTGAGGGCTCTGCCGGAGAATGCAGAAAAGCCCCTGACCGGTGGAGCGTGATGCTCCACCCGTCAGGGGCTT
>NZ_JARUXD010000152.1:0-1031 GCF_030433875.1 Curtobacterium sp. PsM8
GGCCGGCGCCCGGTCATTTTGTTAAAACGCGCCGGGGATCCCGTCTTGCGTCCCTGATGGCGGGCCGGGCCCCCCCCCCCGGGCGGGCGGGCGGCCCGGCCGTGGTGGGATGATCTCGTCGTGCTCACCGACGCCGCCATCGTCGCCGCCCTCCGAGCGGCACGCCCCCTCTCGTACTCGGTGACCCAGATCGACGCAGCTGACGGCGTCATGACGATGCTGATCAGTCAGGCGGGGTCGCAGGCACACCTCCGGATCGCGCTTCCGTCGACCCGTGCGCCGCAGTGGTGGCTGCATGCACCTGCGGAGGACGCCGAGGACTGGGTGGGCCAGCTGCTCACCTGGATCGACGAAGAAGTGGACACCGACGGCCTCGGCGAGAGCCGTGCGAGGACGATGATCGACGGCGTGAGCCACGTCGTCGCGGAGAGCTACGGATGGCGGCTCGCCGACCCTGTCGAGCACGCCCGGTTGAGCGCACTGGCCGGTCCGCTCGGTTGGCGCGACGCCGATGAGCCAGCCCTCCCCGTGGCCGTACCCGCCGTCCGCGAGCTGGTGGTCGACGGCGAGCACTTCCGTATCTCCGTGGAGGGGGCCGCACACCAGGTCACGTGGCTCACCGGGCCCAACGCCGGCTACGGCTACAGCGGGATGCTCGCCGGTACGAGCGGGATGAGCCCCGAGTCGATCGAGGCGGTCATCGCTGTGGCGATGGGTGATGACGAGCGACTGCGGCGGGACATCCGTGCCTTCCTGGCAGAGATCGACCCGGCAACCGGCTTCCTCCGCGAGGTCGATTGAGCGGATCAGGCCGGTCCTGAGCGGCCGGGAGGGGGGGGGGGGGGGGGGGGCCCCCCCCGCCGGGCCGGCGGGCCGCCCCCCCCGCGCGCCCCCCCCCCCCCCGCGGGGGGGGGGGGCCGGGCCGCGGGGGGGCGCCGCGCCCCCCCGCGCCCCCCCCCCCCCGCCGCCCCGGCCCCGGACCGCGGCACGACGTCGGTGTCCGTCGCCGCCCAGCTCGGCCATCACGAGCA
>NZ_JARUXD010000153.1:0-976 GCF_030433875.1 Curtobacterium sp. PsM8
CCCCCCCCCCCCCCCCCCGGGGGGGGGGGGGCGGGGGGGCGCCCCCCCCCGCGCGCCGGGCGCCCCCCCCCGCGCCGGGGGGGGGGCCCTCCCGCCCGTCAAACGGTCCGGTCCGTCAAGGGTTCCGTTCCGTCAGCCGAGCGCGTTCAGCGCGGCCGGGATCGGCGTGTCACCGCTGGTGACCTCGAACTGCTTGCCGACCGCCGTGTCGTCGAGCAGCGCGTGCAGGACGACGGCCGCGACGTCCGCGCGGGGGATCGAACCGCGGGGGACCGTGCGACCCACCGTCACCGTGCCCTGCGGCGGGGTGTCGAGGAGGCCGCCCGGGCGGACGATCGTCCACCGGAACCGACGCATCCGCACGTTCGCGTCCGCCTCGGCCTTCGCGCGGAGGTAGACCTGGAAGACGTCGTCCTCGTCCTGGGCGGGCAGCTTCGCACGCTCCGGGTCGTACGCGTCCGCGCCCATCGCGGAGATCATCACGAAGCGCTCGATGTCCAGGCGCACCGCGGCCTCGGCGAGGAGCACAGCGGCGTCCCGGTCCACCGAGAGCTTCCGCTCGGCACCGCTGTTCGGCCCGGCACCGGCAGCGAACACCACCGCGTCCACACCGCGCAACCGGAGTGCCAGCTCGTCCTCACCCAGTTGTTCCAGGTCGGCGACCAGTGCTCGCGCACCCGTCTGTTCGACGTCGGAGACGTGCGCGGGGTTCCGGACGATGCCGATGGCGTCGTGTCCGGCTTCGGTGATGAGGCGTTCGAGGATCAGGGCGATCTGGCCGTGTCCCCCTGCGATGGCGATCTTCATGGGTTCGATGCTGCTCCTTCCGTCCGGTAGAGTGTTCAGCGGCTCCTCACGTGACGCCATCCAGGCCAACTCCCCCAGGGCGGAAACGCAGCAAGGGTAACCGGGCTCTGGCGGGTGCGTGAGGAGTCTTCTTCGTTTCGGGGGCGTGCTCGCGACCGACACCGGGGCT
>NZ_JARUXD010000154.1:0-799 GCF_030433875.1 Curtobacterium sp. PsM8
GTTCCCACGGAACGGACGGTCACCATCACGGCGGGGCCGGTCGTCGTTCCCACGGGACGGACGGTCGTTGCTGCCGCTGCGGAACGGCCGATCACCGTCGCGGCGGGGGCGGTCATCGTTCCCACGGAACGGACGGTCACCATCACGGCGGGGCCGGTCGTCGTTCCCACGGAACGGACGGTCGCTGCTCCCCCCGCGAACGGGCCGGTCTCCATCACGACGCGGACGGTCGTCGTTCCCACGGAACGGACGGTCTCCATCACGACGCGGACGGTCAGTTGCAGGACGGTCAGATCGCCACGAAGGACGGTCGTTCCGGGATCCGCCTTCGCGGAAGTCGCGACCAGAGGGCCGACGATCCGTGCTGTCGCTGCGAGGACGATCGCCACGAGGGGCTCCACCGCCGGCACGCCCACCTTCACGTCGCTCGAAGTCACGCGGCCCAGACGACCAACGACCGCTGTCGCCTTCGCGGCGAGGTCGATCCGGACGGTCTCCGTCTCGACCGTCTCGCCGCTGTTCGTCGTCGTTCGCCACCGTAGCTCCTCGTTGCGTGCCGAGACTCGTGTCCCGGCGATCGTCCGCTGTGTCGTTGTGTCGTGCTGGGGCGGCCCAAGCTGCCCCTGTAGGTCAAGTCCATCATGAACCGGACGCAGAGTCGACCTCATGCATCTGAGATCAAACAGAAAATGGCCACCGGCCCTCACGAGAGCTGTGCTCTCGATGGAGGGCCAGTGGCCACATCATTGAAAAGAAGTCCGGCGGCGTCCTACTCTCCCACAAGGTCCCCCTTGCAGTA
>NZ_JARUXD010000155.1:0-643 GCF_030433875.1 Curtobacterium sp. PsM8
ATAAGTGTTGGCCGCCAGCGTCATTTGTTTAAAAGAGACCGCCTGTTGGGCGGCGCGGGCGGGCGCGGGCGGGGGGGGGCCGGCCAGCGGCCGCCCGCCCGCCGTGCCGACTGGCACCCCGCCTGCGCGGCCGGCCGCGGCGCCGTTCGGCTGCGCCCAACCGCGTCCGCCTCGCGCCGCGGGATCCCGCGGCTCGCGCGGGTTCCTGTTGTGCGGGTCATCGCCATGCCGGGCAGCGTCGGCATGGCGGGTCGCTCGGCCGCGCCCGGCCGCCCGCCGGGGGCAGGCGCGGCTCGGGATCCCGCGGTACCGACAGGTTCTTGTTGTGCGGGTTCGGCTCGCGCCGGCGGGTGGCGGCCTGGCGGGCGGACCGGCTGGCGGCCCGGCTGGCGGCCGCCCGCCGGGCGGACCGGCCGTGGCGCGGTTCGGCTGCGCCGAACGGCGTCCGGCCCGCGCCGCGGGATCCCGCGGTGCGGACGGGTGCCTGTTGTGCGGGTCCGGCTCGCGCCCGACGGCGCAGCCGCCGGCGGCGCGGCCGACCCCGTAACGGGCTGGCGGGCCAGCCGCCCGCCCACCCGCCGGGCGGCCCGGCCGGGGGGGGGGGGGGGGGGGGGGGGGGGGGGGGGGGGGGGGGGGGGGGGGG
>NZ_JARUXD010000156.1:0-577 GCF_030433875.1 Curtobacterium sp. PsM8
GGGTTCACGACGAAGTTCTCGAGCGTGACGGTGGTGTCGCCGGCCTTGAGGGTCAGGCCGGAGTCGTCGTGGTTCAGCAGGCCCTGCACGTAGGGGCGGTACTTGCCGTCCGGGCTCCAGTAGGTGACCGAGCCGGAGGTGATCGGGAACGACACGGCGCCGTCGGCGAGCTTGGCGTTGCCGGAGACTCCCGGGGTCAGCTTCAGCGAGGTGAGGGCGTCGGTGAAGCCCTTGTCGAGGGCGACGGAGGTGTTGCCGCCGAGGACGTCGGGGACCGAGGCGACCGGTGCGGGGATCTTCGACGCGGAGCTGGAGGAGACGGTGTGCACGGTCGGGGTCGAGGCGTTGGCTGCGGTGATGCCGAAGCCGGCACCGCCCAGGACGATCGCGCCGGCGGTGGCGAGGGTGATCGTGTTCTTCAGGGACTTGCGCATGTCTTCATTCCTTTGCTTGAACGCGCTCGGCGCGGTTGGTGACAGCGCGCCGAACACACCCCGGCTGAGGGGGTGGAGAACCAGCGGTGAGCTGCTGGTGAGCGCTTGCGGGTGTTTCCCGGCTTGTGACAGTGATTCGGGGC
>NZ_JARUXD010000157.1:0-466 GCF_030433875.1 Curtobacterium sp. PsM8
TTTGGTGGTGGGGTGCGGGGGATGTTTTTTATAGCCTGGGGCGGCCGTGCGCGCACGGCGGGCCCCCCCGCGGTGCGTTGTCGTGCCGGTGCGCTGCCTTGGCGTCAGCTGATGCGGAGCTCGCTGGTCATCGGGCAGTCGAACGGGTCGCGTGCTGCGAGTCCGACGCGGTTGAGGTAGCGGACGACGATGCCGTACGAGCGCAGCAGGGTGGTCTCCGTGTAGGGCACGTCGAGGCTGTCGCAGTGGTCGCGGACCAGCAGGCGTGCCTGCTTCAGCGCCGGGCGGGGCATCGAGGGGAACAGGTGGTGCTCGACCTGGTAGTTCAGACCGCCCATCAGGAACGACACCCACCAGCCACCGCGGATGTTGCGCGAGGTGCGGACCTGGCGGGAGAAGAAGTCGACCTTGGCGTCGTGGGCGATCGTCGGCATGCCCTTGTGGTTCGGGGCGAACGAGGCGCCCA
>NZ_JARUXD010000158.1:0-453 GCF_030433875.1 Curtobacterium sp. PsM8
TTTTTAGTAAACAGTCGCTTCCCACTGGTCTCTGCGGCCTTCAACGCTCACGGAGTAAATCCGGTCACGTGTCCGGCCCCCCTTCTCCCGAAGTTACGGGGGCATTTTGCCGAGTTCCTTAACCACGATTATCTCGATCTCCTTGGTATTCTCTACCTGACCACCTGAGTCGGTTTCGGGTACGGGCGGCTGCAACCTCGCGTCGATGCTTTTCTCGGCAGCATAGGATCACTGAATTCCCCTTACGGGTACGCGTCGGGTCTCAGGCATACAGACGACGGATTTGCCTATCGTCAGCCCTACATCCTTACACCAGGTTCACCTTACGGATACCATCGCCTGGCTCAGCTACCTTCCTGCGTCACACCTGTTCATACGCTAACCGCACCAGCATGGGTTCGAGCGTTAGACCGGCCCGTCTCACCCCGAAGGGATCAACAAGTACCGGGTTAG
>NZ_JARUXD010000159.1:0-409 GCF_030433875.1 Curtobacterium sp. PsM8
ATGCCCTTGTGGTTCGGGGCGAACGAGGCGCCCATCATCACGCCGAACACGGCCAGCTGCACCCCGAGGAACGCACACGCCATCCCGAACGGCAGGAACACGAACACGATGGGCAGGTAGATCGCGAAGCGCGCCGCGAGCATGACGCCCTCGACCACACGGTCACGGCGGTCGCTCTTGCCCTCGACCCCGCGGAGCACCGAGGTCACCGCGTGGCGGTGCAGGTTGATGCCCTCGAGCGTCAGCAGCGGGAAGAACAGCCAGCCCTGGTGCCGGACGAGCCAGCGCATCGGGCCGGTCGTGGCAGCGGCGTCCTCGGGGATGAACACGACGCCGTCCGGCGCGATGTCCGGGTCCTTGCCGACGGTGTTCGGGTTGCCGTGGTGACGGGTGTGCTTGTTCATCCACC